>JALOPB010000363.1 GCA_025454115.1 Desulfobacterales bacterium
GCTACATGACGCCCGACGCCGCCGGCATGGACATCTGCGCCGCCGTGCCGCAGGACACCGTTCTCGAAACCGGGCAGATCCGTCTGCTGCCCACCGGCTTTGCCATGGCTCTGCCCAGGGGGTACGAAGCCCAGATCCGGCCGCGCAGCGGACTGGCGGTCAAACACGGCATCGGGATGATCAACGCCCCCGGCACCATCGACAGCGATTACCGCGGCGAGGTGATGGTTGCGTTGATCAACCTGGGACGCTCGGCTTATACGGTGCGCCGCGGGGATCGGATTGCGCAGATGATCATCCAGCTCGTCCACCAGGCCCGGCTGGAAGTGGTCGAGCACCTCGATCCGACCGCCCGCAGCACCGGCGGCTTCGGCCACACGGGGCGCTAAAAGAAGCAGGCGTGCAAGGAGATGCGTGGATCAAGAAGCCCAACAGAAAGCGGACCGGCATGCCTTGACCGTCTGCATCCTCGGCAGTGGCAGCCGCGGCAACGCCATTTATGTTTCCGACGGAGCCACCGCCATCCTGATCGACGCGGGGTTTTCCGCCCGTGAAATCGACCGCCGCATGCGCCACCGCGGGCTGGATCCGGCCGGGCTGAGCGCCATTCTGGTCACCCATGAGCATACCGATCACGTACGCGGCATTGAACGGCTGGTGCGCCGCTATCGGCTGCCGGTCTATCTGAGCGCCGGCACCCACGAAGGAGCGGCCGCGCTGCACGCGCTTCCCGATATCCATCCCTTTGCCTGCGGCCGCGAATTCCGGATCAACACCCTGGCCGTTCGACCCTTCTCCATCCCACACGATGCCCGCGACCCGGCGGGGTTCACCGTCGGCGCCAACGGCAGCCGGATCGGCATCGCCACCGACCTCGGCCAGGTCACGGCCCTGGTTCGGGAGCACCTGCGGGGCTGCCGCCTGCTGATCGTGGAGGCCAACCACGACCCGGACATGTTGATGGGCGGTCCTTACCCATGGTTCTTGAAACAACGCATCCGCAGCCGCACGGGCCATCTGGCGAATCATGAAACCGGATGCCTGCTGGCCGACCTCCTGCACCCCGGACTCGACCAGGTGGTATTGGCCCACCTCAGCGAAACCAACAACCGGCCTGAAAAAGCGCTGGCCGAAGTCTCCACCCGGCTTTCCGGGACGCCCGTCCGCCTCACCGCCGCATCCCAGAACGTCCCGTCCCCCTTGTTGACCCTTTCCTAATTGCAGCGGAGGGATTTGCAGTTATTACTCCGGCAATAAAACATGTTCAATGCGGCCGGACCAATCATCGGCGCGGGGCGGGTTTTCGGCCGCAGCGCGCCTCAACCATCCGTTCAACGAACCAGCATACGGCAGCAAGCCCGCTTCAAATGTAGCTTGACACCGGTTTCCATTGCATTTACAGACAGGGTGTCCATCCGGCCGCGGTCGCGTCCGGCGTTCGGTTGATTCAGATTGGCGAGGTTTCATGAGGTTGCCTGCAATCGTCACGTCCGCGCTCTATGTGGGTTTCGTAGCGTGGTCTCTTTACGGCGCGGTCGTGCCGATCGAGACTTATCTCTTCCGTATGGTGCACATGGGTTTCATCTTCGCCCTGGCGCTGCTGGTGTTCCCCTTCTCCAAAAAACTCGGGCCATGGTCCCGCTGGCTCGATCTCGGCCTGGCGTTGCTGGGGATCGCGACCATCGTCTATGCCCTCTGGGACATGGACAAGTTCATCCGCCGCTCCACCCTGCCCAACCCGACGGACTTTGCGATGGGCATCGTCGCGATCCTGCTGCTGGTCGAGATTTCCAGGCGGACCGTCGACACCACCTTTACCCTGGTTCTGGCCGGCTTTCTGCTCTATGCGTACTTCGGCCAGTATTTCCCCGGCCCCCTCTCGCACAAGGGCTACGACCTGGACCGGATCGTCGGGCACATGTACATGACCCTCGAGGGCATCTTCGGGGTGCCGCTCTCCGTGAGCGTTTCCTTCGTGACGCTTTTCGTGGTGTACGGCACGTTCATGGACGCCGCCGGTGCGGGCACATTCTGGCTCGAGCTGTCGCTCGCCGTCATGGGCCGCAAGGCTTCCAGCGCCGGACGCGGCGCCCTCATCACCACGGCCCTGCTGGGCGGCCCTCAGGGCAGCGGCGTGGCCACCACCATGTCGGTGACGCCCGTGATGTGGCCCATCCTGAGAAAAGCGGGCTACCGCGCGGACATGGCCGCGGGCCTCATCGCCGCGGGCGGCATCGGCGCCGTGATCTCCCCGCCGCTCATGGGAGCGGCCGCCTTTCTCATCATGCAGTTCCTGAACGTGGCGTTCTGGGACGTGGTCATCATGGTGACCGTGCCGACGCTGTTGTATTACGTCGGCACGTTTTTCATGGTGGAAATCGAGGCGCGCAAATACGGCTTCATCCCGCCGGAGACCACCGGGAAATCGGCCTGGGCGGTCATGCGCACCCGCGGGCATCACCTGATCTCCCTGGTCGTGCTGATCATCCTGCTGGGCATGGGCCGCTCGCCCGAAGATTCGGCCATTTGGGCGCTGCTGGCCACCGTGATCACCAGCTTCATGAGCCGCGACCGCAACGAATGGCTGACCCCCCGGCGGATTTTCGATGCAGCGGTGGAGGGTGCCCGCAACATGTTGCCGGTCGCCGGGCTGTTGGCCGCCGCCGGCATGATCGTAGGTGTTTTTTCGTTGACCGGCCTGGGGTTGAAAGTATCGAGCCTGATCATGTCCTTGAGCGGCGGCGATCCGCTCCTGGCCCTTTTTCTGGCGATGATCGCCTCTTTTCTGGTCGGTCTCAGCCTGCCCATAACGGCCACCTACATCATGACGGTGGTCATGGTGGCGCCGGCCCTGGTCAAGGTCGGCCTGCCGATGCACGTCGCCCACATGCTGGCGTTTTATTTCGCCGTGCTCTCCGAGGTCTCTCCGCCGGTAGGCTTGTCGCCGTCGGCGGCGGCAGCCGTCACGGGCGGAAATCCGTTCAAGTCCATGATGCAGGCCTGGAAGTACTCCTTGCCGGCCTTCCTCGTCCCGTTCCTTTTTGCGGCGAGCAAGGAGGGCGCCAACCTGTTGATCATCGACGCCACCTGGCCGGGGTTCATTCTGGCCTGCGTCAACAGCACCGCTTGCCTGTTCTTCCTCTCCATCGGCATCGTCGGCTACTTCAGGGGGCGGATGAACGGACTGGAGCGCGTGGTGTTGATCGCAGCGGCCTGCATCATGACATTCGACCCCATGGATCTGTCGATCTCTGGCATCGCACCGGCTACGATCAGCCTGCTGGTGGTTGGTCTCCATGTGCGACGCTTCCGGCGTCAGGCGGCCACTGGCCAATCCCGGGCTTGACCCGTTCCGTCCAACTCACTCAATAGGAGGTCTCTCATGCGCAAGCACCCTGGAGTCATCATCGTCGTTACCCTGTTGTGCCTGGCCTTGCCCATTGCGCCGGCCCTGGCGCAGAAACTGTCCTTCAGCATCGTCACCGGGGGCACCGGCGGAGTATGGTATCCGCTGGGCGGAGCCATCGGCGGGGTGATCGGCAAGAACGTACCCAACACCGACGCCACCGCCGAAGTCACCACTGCGGCGATCGACAACCTCAAGCTCCTGGCCGCCGGCAAGGCGGGCATGGCCTTCGCCTACGATTACCACGCCGTCTGGGCGAACGACGGCAAGATCAGCGAACTCGGCAAGAAGCAGCCCGTGCGGGTGGTGATGGGCTTCTACGAGCAGCCCCTGCACATCGTGACCAAGGAGGGCACCGGCATCAAGACCGTCATGGACCTCAAGGGCAAGCGCGTGTCGGTCGGCGCACCCAACAGCGGCACCGAGGAGCAGGCGGACTATGTGCTCAAGGGGCTGGGATACGACTGGAACAAGGACTTCAAACGCGAGAAGCTCGGCGCGGGCGAGTCCGTGGCGGCCCTCAAGGACGGCAAGATCGATGCCATGTTCTGGAGCGGTGCCGTCCCCACCTCCTCCATCATCGATCTGTCGACCACCCCGGGCCTGAAAATGGTGCTGCTGCCGGTGGAAGGCGAGGCGGCTGAAAAAATCATGAAGGCCAACCCGGGCGTCTTCCACAAGACGGTGTTCTCCAAGGGAGTGTACTCCGGCGTGGACAGCGACATCCCTGCCATCGCTATCACCGCCGTGCTGAACGCCATGGATAGCTTCCCCGAGGAGCGCGTCTACCAGATCGTGAGCGCCGTCTTCGCCAATCTGCAGGAGATCTCGGCGGTCTGGAAGGGCGCGCTGAAACTGACGCCCGAGCAGGCCGTCTCCCAACTGACGCCGGATGCCGTCAAATACATCCACCCCGGTGCGGTCAAGTTCTTCAAGGAGAAGGGCGTCTTGAAATAAATGCGGCGCAGCCTGGCGATTGCCGCCGGCGTCCTATTGGCGTGTGTTGCGGTTGGGCTAATTCTATCCCCGCGGGCTGCTCGCCCGCGGGGGCTCACCTGGCTTGAACTCACCGATGCCGGCAGCGGCCGGACCCTCTTCGCCGGCGCCCTGAGCTACGACGAGCCGATCGTTCTGACCTGGAGGAACTCCCTCTTCAAGCTGACGGTCACCGAAGTCTTCGCGGCGCGGGCCGGCCGCCTCGACCTCACGCAGGTCACCTTCGCCGACCCCCGCGGCCTGCCGCCGCCCGTCGCCCGGCCCGAAGACCTGGATGACCTGTATCACACCGGTGGCCCCTTCCACGTCGAAGGCCTGGCCCGCCCCCTCACCCGCGCCATCTTCCGGATCAGCGAGATCGGCAACCCCGTGATGGCGTTCGCCGGACGAACCATCCACTTCAAGCAGGAAGTGGGTTTCGGGGGTGCCCGCCGCCCGTGTTTCAGGCTGGATTCAAGCTTATCCGAAAAAAGTTCCTACCTGCGGGACCTCATTTGAGCCCGCGGCGGGGATCCCCGCTATGATCATCCTGCCAACCCTTTCCAGCAAGTGATCTGACTGCCGTTTGGAAAATACATAATCCACCCCATCCCCCTGAAAAGAAACGTGGCTTAACTTTCCCCCTACGCCTGATGCGACTGCAACGCCGCTAAAATCCAACCCAGGACCGGTAGCCGAGCAAGCAGGGGAGAACGATTCCGGACTTGGGCAGGAAGAGGCGCGCGCCCACTCGTGACGGGCTCAACGGCTGGAGAAGGCGGAATCAGTGCAAACCGAAGAACCGGTGCAAGACAGCAGCGCCGACGAGGAGGATCGCCATGGCCAAATTGATACCGGAAGGATTTCATAGCGTCACACCGATGTGCGTGTTCAAGGACGCCCGCAAGGCCATCGAATTCTACAAGCGGGCATTCGACGCCGAGACGCTCTTCGTCATGCCGGGGCCGGACGGCAAAGGCGTGATGCACGCCGAGGTCCGGATAGGAGACTCCATCATCATGATGGGCGAAGAGCATCCGCAGGAGGCCTGCCAAAGCGCGGAAACCATGGGCGGCTCTCCAGTCAGCTTCTACATTTACGTGGAGGATGCCGACGCCGCTTTCCGGCAGGCGCTCGATGCCGGGGCGGAGAGCCGCATGCCGGTCGAGGACATGTTCTGGGGAGACCGCGCCGGCACCGTGCAGGACCCCTTCGGTTACAGCTGGATGCTGGCCACGCATTCCAAGGATCTCACGCTGCAGCAGGTTCAGGAAGGCGCTCGGGCTTTCTACGAAAAAATGCAAAAGAAATAATCAAACACCTTCAAGCAGGTGTTCTGTGGAACTGAAGTCAACATCACTCAGGAAGGGGTTCCCGATATCATCCCGGCTGAGGCTTGCTATCTCGGCTGGCAAGAGTCCCTTGCGCTTCTGGCGAAACTGGTCGAGGCGGAGATTCCGAATGAGCCGTGAATCTATCGATTCCACGCCTTCGTTGCACGAACCGGCGATGATGCTTTCCGGGGCGACTGGTCCTTAACGGAATATCGAGATGATATTCTCTATCCGATTTCCTTTGATGAAGCGGGCACCAAGGCCCAAATGCGGATCTTCTTTGATGCCGCTGAGATGCAGGCCAAGGGGACCGCTCCCGACGAACTCAAGAAGATCATGAGAGACCGCCTCAAAACCGGAACCTATAAAGCGCCGGAACGAGCCGGCCTTTCCTACATGCTGTCTCCAATACTGAGGACGTATGTGAACCCGGAGGAAAGCGACCGCGTCGCCACCTCCAACAATCCACACGTTATGTACTACGCTCCCAACGTGTCCAATGAAGACATCGCCGGGATTCGGAATTGGCCGGCCCCCCCCTCATCAAAACGTGCCGCATCTTTTCGCGCGGCGACCGACTGTTCTGGCAGCAGCCTGATAGCACCGCTCTCGCTCAGCGGAGGTCTTGGATCGCCTGTCGCATATTTCCAGCTCCCGCATCAACCGATAATGCTCGCGGGAGCACCTCTGCTTTGTCCTTTTTTCCCGAGCAATTTCCATCTCTCGTCTCCAGGTACTGGCAGCCAGCCGCCCGAATCCCGGTTCTGCCAGGCGGCCTGCACCCGTCCTTCGGCTGACCGTTGGGGATTGTTTGGCCGTACCGCCGCAGCTCTATCGCTGACCAAATATTTGGCATCCATTGCCTTCCCGCAATGCCCTATCCCGTTCCGCGTGGAGACCGACCCAGCCGGGCGGCGGGATTAACGGGCCAGCGAAGTGGATTTCAATTCACGCCCACCTGACAGCTTTCATTTCGACAGCCAGGTTGGCATCGGCCAAAGCAGTGATTAACGTTCTGGGTGTGATCACGGAGGAGGGGTTGTAACCGACACTAATCTTTTCCATTCTGATTCCGGCAGGTTCGAAATTCAGCGCCGGAAACCAGGAGGTCGTCATGAAAAAAACCAAGGGCGTCAGCAAGCCGGACTATGGTTGCGATAGCCGCTGTGTATACGAATACGTCGAATGTATCGACAAAGAAGACGGGGCGTCCATCTGCAAGACCCGTGAGCGCAACTGTCTCGACGAGTGCCCGTTATAAACCACAGATCGGGTGTTTCAATCCCCCCTCCCCCCGCGTGTGCGGGAAACGTCCAGCTGCCAGAAACATTCTGGGCTGGAATTGCCAATTGTGCGGTCACTGACCGCACTTTCTTTCCCAACCCGGATTTGTTGG
>JALOPB010000364.1 GCA_025454115.1 Desulfobacterales bacterium
CAGCACCTTCCAGTTGTAGGTCGCCAGGCCGCCGAACGCCCGCACGTGGCGCACCACGTTCGTGGTGCAGTTGGTGGTCAGGGTGTTGTACCACTCCGGTGTCGTCCTCATGGTGTTGATCTGCCGGATGTATTCCATGAAGAATTTGCGGGCGCTCTCTTGAGAGATCCGGAGGCGGTAGAGATAGACATCCTCGGGCGGGTGGCGGAAGTCGGTGCGCACCCGGATCAGGTCGCGCTCATCGCCGACGACGTAGGTCAGCTCGTATTGCTTGAAAATGCCCTTGAGGGTCGAGTACGCCTCGCCTTGTTCCTTGCGGATCTCGATGGAGAAGGCCACGAAATCCGTCTGCTGAAAACCGAAGCTGATCATCACGTGGGCGATCGCATCCCCCATCCAGTAGACCGCGATCAGGTCGACCGAATCCAGGTGCCTCAGATCGAAGGTCTTGTCGTAGTAGCGTGCGTCGAAGTCCGCTTCGCTCCGGTACCGGAGGTTGCGGATGTTGTGGAGGGTCACCCGGTCTCCCTGGATGTCGGCGTAGGGCAGGACGGCGACATCGGGCTGCCAGGCGCGTCCATTCGATGCCGGAATGGCCAGCCACCACACCACGATGCCGCAGAAAACAACCAAAAACCCGATCAGCGTCCGCACCCGGTTCGGTAGGAAAAGAAATGCCAACACCGTTGCGAGCGCGAACCCTCCCGCCAGGATGGTCCGCAACCAGTCGACGGAGAGATCCGACCAGTAAACGGCAAGGGACGCCCAGCCGGTCATCAGGAGGACGACGGATAGGCCGACGAGGAGGGCGATCCCTTTTAGCAGTCTGTGCATTGCGCGTTGATACCTTTCGGTGCGTCCGGTTCAGGGTGCCTTCAGATTCTCCAGCAGAATCCGGCGCACTTCCTCAATGGTGTGCGGGGTCTCTTGGGTGGAGTGATCTGAATGGACGATAAGCTCTGACGCCGCCCCTTCCAGGTGCGCGCTGGTGTAGGCCACCACTCCGTCGTTCCACCTCGCCTTGGGGTCGGCCGGGTTGGCCACGGCGATGATGGAGTGGGCCGTGATCCCGGGCGCGATCGGGATCGATGAATACGTCTTGATGAACGGACTGTTCGGATTCATGTTGTCCGTGCTGCGCGGGATGTCGTCCATCAGTGAGCGATTGGCAACCGCATCGGGGCTGCGCTCAAAAACCTCCTGCAGCGGGCTGAGCATGACGAAGGGCAAGGAAATGAGTTTGCGCAGCAGATCGCCGACCCGGTCCCCAACCAGGAAACTGCCGCTGTGGGGGGTTGCAATGAAAACAACCCGCCGGACGAACGGCAGGGGTTCGTAGTAGAGGCTTCGTTTCAGAAGCTCGCGCGTTTCAGGCGAGACCTCGAGCTGATCGATGGGCACCTTAAAGGTATTGTCCCAGAAGCGACTGCCGCTATGGATGGCGGCCATCTTCGTCAGCATCCCCCCCTGGCTGTGGCCGATGACCACCATCTTCCGCAGGGCCTCATCTTTTCCCTCCGGGTCCAGTTCCTGAACCACGTTGCGCAGCCCCTGGGTCAGGATCCCTGCGGAGTATAGAATGGGATTACCGGTATTATAGGTGAAGAGCCAGACCTGGTAGCTGTTCCACAGCTCCCGGTCGTTTACGATTTCATTCAGCATCTCCGCCCAGCGCGCGGGGCTGGAGGCCGTACCGTGGACGAACACGACCGGAATGCGGCCCGGCCGATAGGGGGACATGAGAAAGACGTTGTCCTTGAACCGAGCCGTTTGCTTGAACAGCGCCAGGTCCCCCGTGAGCAGCCCCTTGAGCTCCAATGCATACACTTGTGAGCCCTCAAGTGTATACGCCAATGCGGCCGTAGGCCGATATTCCAGAGGGGCCGGGCGGCCGTTGACATCTACCGACACGCTTTCATGGACGGTGTAGAGGGAAAGATCCGCTGTAACCCGGCCGTTTCGGAGGCCGTTCTCGATGTCCGCCATGCGCAGGAAGGCGGTGGTTGCAACCTTCAACGACGAGGGGACTCTGGCATAGGCACGTTCTTCTTCCCCCTTGACATGCTGCAGTGAGCCGACCAGCGGCAGACCCACCCCGGGCCAGCGGTAGTCATTCCTGAGACCGCGCACGGCGAGTCCGGAAGCGGCTACAAAATCAGTGAGTTCGAAGGGGCCCCAGCGGAACTCCTCAGGTTCGATGCGGACAACGAGCTCCCCGAAAGGAAGCCGGTAGGTGCCGGATGCCAGCACCACCCGCCGGGGTTCATTCTCGGAAAGCCCTTCCGCAAGCCCCTGGTTGTAGAGCTCGACGGCGGTTCGCAGGCGCGGGTCGAAAGGGTCCGGTGCATCGAGCGGCTGCAGCGGGAAGAGAAACGCATAAGCATACACGGCGGCGGCCCGGAAATAGGACCTCTCCCTGCTGCGGGTGGCGTGCAGAAATGAGAGCTCCGCCAGGGCAAAGAGCCGATCCGACTCGCGCGCAGTGGGCAGGCCCTTGTGTAGGGCGGCAATCACCTCGGCCGGCTCATCGCCGAATTTTTCCGATAGGCCGGAGCGATTGAGAATCTGCATGGTCGGAGCGCTCAGGCTCTCGCCGGCCAGGACGCTTTCGGTCAGCTTCCGGTTTGCTTCCGGGGCATCCATGCGCCGGACGCCCACCGGTGTGGCACATCCTGCGAAAACGGCCGCAACCATAACCATTGCGAGGATGACGCCGCCTGGCGAAGATGCAACGCTGTTGCCGGATGTCATCGCCTTCTCCCACACGTAAAAAGGCCCACGCCAAAATGCGGGCTACTGCTTGAGGAACTTATCCTTGGCCTTGTGCACTGAAGCGCTTTCATGGCCGGATCCGGCGGCCCTATCCGGCGCCGCATGTCGACACCTCCAGGGGCCTACACGGCCACGGGCAACCGACTGTTGCAGCGGCTTCGGCAAGGCGCCCGGCCACGGGGGATGAACCGATCCGCTCAGGGCCCTGCCTTCGGGATCCTTTCGGCAAGCCGGCCGCGGCAGAGGGGATTTGCGGCCATCAAATCTCCGCCGCCATCGGAGAAGCGCCGTAGCTCTTGACGGCAGTTTGAATCCTATGAAACCCGAGGATAAAAAGACCGGCGCCGATCAGATAATAGAAGGTGTATTGAGCGTAGTCAACGCCGGTCAAATCGGCGAAAGCCTCGGGCAGGGTCCAGCAGTAGAAAACGACCAGCAGGGTGAGCACCCCGGCGAGCGCCGGCAGCAGCAGCACGGCGAATTTGATTCTGAGCTGCAACGGGGGCGCCAGCGGGTCCAGCCAGAGCGGCATGGCCAGGGCGATTTCCGAGTCGGTCAGAGCGACCTTCTGGGGGTCCCGGGCCTGAAACAGCCTGTGAAAGGATTTACGCAGGCGGATATTTTTGCACAGGTTCAGCGCGGCGACCAGGAAAATCGCCGAAAATGCCACCGGCGCCAACAGGATCGCATCTTCGAGCTCGAGGCCCAGTTTGC
>JALOPB010000365.1 GCA_025454115.1 Desulfobacterales bacterium
GTTCTGGGTCATCGCCATTGCGCTGCTGCTGAGCTTTTTTGCGCTTCAAGCGATCGTCCGGATGACGGCGAGCCCCGAGCGCATTATGAAGCGCGCCTTCGATCGGCTCCAAAACGAGGTTGCGGATCTCAACGGCCTGGCCGGGCACCCTCTGCAAACACAGCTGGAGGCCGTTCTTCAACTGGCCGCGGCGGCTTCCGGCGGGCAAGCCTCCGCTTAAGCCGGCTTCAGCTTGCCTTTGCGGTCCGCCTCCATTTTTTGAATCATCGCCACGCGTGCGAGCACCTCTTGGGTCGCCATGGGGCGTTCCTCGAAGTTGCCGCACCAGTTCCTGTCGGCCGTGACGGGCCAAACCGCATAACGGATCGTTACCGTAGAGGCCGCATCGATCAACTCAGGCTGCGGCGCGTTGCGATGGCATTCCCCGACCAGCCCGCTGTCGGTGCCGCCGGTTTCCACCCAGTACTTGCATTTCTCGCAGATTTGATTCTCTTCCATACCGGTCCATTTCCCAAATCAGAATGTCCTAACCCACACGGGTGTTCAATCCGCTGTCTTGGCACGTATTTCGGTCGTTTCGGCGGAAATCTTTAGCTGGCATTCAGCAGCGGCTGAGATAGCGGGTGTACTCCGCAGCGGTGCGCTCCCAGGCGAAGTTCCTGCGAATATGGGCAATGCCCTCCACCAGCATCGTAAAATAGGTCTGGGCCCCGCCGGCATCGACGGAGCGGCGATAGATCTCCACGGCGTCGGTCAGCGCCCGCTCCAATGAACGGGTCATTTCCATGAAGAGACCATAATTCCGGCGCTCGGCGAGCCGGCCCCGGTCCGGCCGGGCGAGATAGGCGGCGGCATTGAAGGCGCGCCAGCCGCCGACGATATCGGCGAGGTCGTCCGGCTCGCGGTACAGCAATCCGGTTGCCGCGGCGGACCTGGAATGCCAGCGGTCGGCGCGGCGCTCGACGCTGGGGGTGAACGACGGGACCGAGCGCAGCGGAACGATCTGCTGAAGCAATCCTCCGGTCGCGCGGCCGATGCCGACCGCGCCGTTCAGGTAAAATTCATTCGCCATGCCGAACGGTTCATAAAAGGACGGCATGACGCCGAACGCGGCGCCCTGGAGCGCTGCCAGATACCCTTCCTGGAAGATGAACGGCAGGACCAGAACGTTGGCCGGGTGGTCGGCTGCAAGGGCATGCAGGAAGGCCAGCCCCTCGCGTCCCTCATCCCCCGGGATCGGAAAGAAAAGGAACTGCGCCCGGACATCGTTGCCGGGCTTCTGCAGGAAGGTGCGAACCGCCTCGGCCGCAACGTCGTATCCTTTCTGCCGTGGATCGTCCCGGCCGGCCAGCACGAACCAGGGCCGATCAGCCGGATCCCTCGCCGTCTCGACAAAGCGTGGGATATGGCCCCAGGCCGGCCGTCTCTCTTCGTCGGAGGCGAATGCCTCAAGGGCCTTCAAACAGGCTGCTTTCCGCTTGGTTTTCCATGCGCGCAATCCTGCGTAACCCGGCGGCCGCGCGTCGGCCGGCACGGCTTCCTCCGGAACCGATAGCGACGTGAACGGGCCGTTGTCCACGCCGACCAAACGCGCGGGCGTGAGCTCGTCCTGCAGGTGGTCGGCCATGACGTGCGACTGGAAAAGGTCCTCGGTCAAATCCCGCGCGAATTGCTTCGAGACCGTAAAGAGCGGCCTTTCGAGCAAGGGAATGGCTCGGCCCAGCATCGTGGCCCGGTTCGCCGCGGCCGGCGTATCGTCCGGATGGATGCCGAACGCCCGCAACTCCTCCGGCGTGACGGGGCCGTTGTCGTAGCTGTTGTGCAGCGTGAGAAAGAGCCGCACACCGCGCAGCCGGTTCGGGCCCGTGAGTGCCAGTGCAGCGCTGGCCGCCTGCCAATCCTGAAGGATCAACGTCCATTCCGCGTCGGCTCCCAGTTCGCGCAGCGTCCGCGCGACGGCAGCCCCGAAAAAAAGCGAGTCCCGGCGCAGAATCGCGCCCTGTTCGGCCGCATGGCTGCCGACGTCGTAGGGGTGTTTCCGGCCGCCGAAGAACCGCTCGTCCGCGTGCGAGAAGCGCCGGTTCTCCGGCAGTCGGTAGTCGGACGCGTCGAGAAAATACCAGGGCCAGCCGTCGTCATGGCGATGGATCGTCACCGTGACGAAATCATCGAAGAACGGCACCGCGATGTCGCCGACCGGCCTCACCGGGAGACGGCGGGTTTCGGGAATGCGGTCATGGAACGGCGTGATAACGGACGCCGATAGACCGGAAACCCGCTGAAGAAACCCCGGCAGATGGTTCATCACGGCCGTGATCCCGCCGCAGCGGGCGAAGCGCGTTTCGTAGCATACCAGAACCAGCTCTCTCACCGCGGTCCCTCCCCTCCCGCCCGTTCATCTCGATCAGGAACGATGCATGTTTTTCCTCAACGCATCGGTTAAATTGGCCGATATGGCTATTACGGTACCGCCACCGGTTAATGGTATCGGGTGGGGCGACGCTTGCGTTTTCCAGTGCCAATGAACAGCCGCATTTACACGAACCAGTCAGGTTTCACGTTGATCGAAATCATTGCCGTTCTGGCCATCCTCGCGGTGTTGGCGGCACTGTCCATCCCCCGTTTTGTCGAAGTCGACGCCAGTGCCGGCCGGCAGGCGCTCGTCTCCTCGGTTGCCGAGCTCAACAGCCGGGAAAACCTGACCTGGTCCCAGATCAAACTCTCCTCAACCGGCTGGATCGACGATGCCGGGGTGTTTTCCCGGGTGGACACCGATCTCGGTGCGGATTTCCGCTGGGCTCCCTCACCGGCCGCCGACGGCGGCAGCCTGCATTTCAGGGAACAGATCTTGAAATTGGAGCGGGACGCGTCGCTGTCTACACGCGCAGGCAGGTGGAACGAAAAGAAGTAGAGTCTTCACTCGATCCTCGCGCCTTTTTGAACCAGGAGCTCGCGCAGCACCGACCGGTGGCAGTGAGCTTCGTCGGCGCAGTAGCACCCCACCGAGAGATTGGTGTGGTGGGAGAGCGCCGCCAGCAGGTCGAGTGCATGGCTTGCCTCGGGCGTCGCCATTTCGCTCCGGTATTTCCGTACGAAGGCGGACCATTGCGCCGGTGTACTGGCCCCCTGCCCGATCTTCATGGTTTCGATGCTCGGCGCAAGATTCGGAAACCACACATCGTACCAATTTTGGGAAGAGAACTCGGATTTGGGGACGCCGCGGGGCGGGCGGCGAACCGTTCCGATGCGGATGCCTTCGTCGGCCAGCCTCGGACTGCCAAGTCTCACAATGCGGATGGCCATTGCAGCCTCCTAGCGGCCTGTGGGTGGGAGATCTGGGTACGGACGAGAACCAATAATCTGCAGGGCGTGCACCGCGGCGTCGGGCGACACGACCCTCACATAGTCGCGGATATCCTCGAGGTGCGCCTGGACCGCCGCAGCCGATATCCCGGCCGGAGCATATACGGCAAACAGCACAT
>JALOPB010000060.1 GCA_025454115.1 Desulfobacterales bacterium
CCGTCTCCGGATCCGCCGCCGGACCCAGCTGAATAGGACTCCGGCACACAACGCAATTTGAAATCCGCCACCCAGCAGGTCCCATCGCACGGACTCCAGCCAGCTTGTCATCGTGATGATCCTCCTGCAACTCTAACGATCACTTACACCCGGATATCGATCAGTTTTGGGGACGTGCGACTGTCTGGCTCCGTCGCGCTTTCCGAATGAGTCGGATCCGAGCTTCGGTCGGTTTCCTCCGACGGAGCGGCCTGATCGTCGATCGGATGGACCTTCTTTTGACGCAAGTATTGTCCGAACCCGGAGCCTCGATCGGAATGCTCACGCGGTCGGGTGCGTTTGACACGATCGGATCGTGTCATGGGAGAAATAATTTTGGGCAACACCACCGGCTCCATGCGTGAACCCTCCTGGTTCCTGCCGGCATCCCCTCTCCGTCCGCCGTCACTCGCGTTCGTCCAGCAACCGTTCTTTCCTCAGCTTGTTTCGCAATCGCACGATCGCCTGGGAGTGAATCTGGGACACCCGCGATTCCGTGATGTTTAACACCTCACCGGTTTCCTTCATGGTCAACTCATCGAGATAATACAACGAGATGACCAGTCGTTCTTTTTCGGGCAATTGCTCGATGGCCCGCGCCAGCCCGGACTTCAGCTCCTTCAATCGGGCCTGCGAAAGTGCATCGTCCTCGTGATTCATCAGATAATTGATGAGCTTTTCTTTTTCGTCTTTGGAAGAAACCCCCAACTCCTCGAAGCTGACAAAGGAAATGCTCGACATTTGCTTGGTGCGATGCAGGTCATCGATCTCGACCCCAAGCTCAGCCGCCACCTCGTCGTCATCGGGTTCCCGGCCCAGCCGTTGCTCCAGACGCTGGCTGGCTTGCTCCAACTCGCGGAGCTTGCGCCGGCTGGAACGCGACAGATAATCCCGCGAACGCAGTTCACTTAACACCGCCCCCTTGATTCGAAAAATGGCGTACGTCATGAACTTATTGTCGCGGCGCGGATCGTACCGATCGACCGCCTGGATCAATCCGATCACCCCGACGTTCATCAGATCCTCTACGTCGACACTCGCGGGCAAATGCGTGGCGATACGCTGCACGATGCGCTTGACGTACGGCAGGTATTCGTTGACGAGTTGGTCACGGTAGGCAGGTCTTTTTTTGGTCACATATCGGGATCGGCGTTCTGCCAGCTGGATGTGCATGATGATTCTCCCCTAACATAGCCCCTCTCCTAGTGGGGGGTTGTACGGACAAGGTGGTGCCAATACAAGTTGGTGTTGCCCTTCGGACGACTGGATGGAGCCTGTTTGAGCATCCGGCGGGCCAGCTCACTAAAGCAGTGGCTGGCTTTGGCCTCGGGGTAAAGATCGCTCACCAGGCGCTGTTTTTTCACGCCCCGGGTCAGTTTGTCGTCTCGGGGCACATAACCGAGATAGTCGATGTGGATATCTAAAAACCGGTCGATGACAAGACCCAACTGCCGTGAAACGTCCTGCGCCTCACGCGCCCCTGCCACCATGTTAACCAGCAGACGGCAGGATTTTTCGGCATACTTGAGCGAGAGCACTTTCATGAGGGCATACGCATCGGTAATAGAGGTCGGCTCAGGCGATACAACGACGATGATCTCTTGCGCCATCACAACGAAATCCATCACGTTTGAAGAAATGCCGGCGGCCGTATCGATCAATAAAATGTCCAGATCATCGATGAGCCGATCGAGGTTCGTAAAAAATTGCATCTTCTGGTCATGTGCCAATTGAGTCAACTCTTGAATGCCCGAGGCGGCCGGCAGGATACGCATCTGGCCTGGCCCTTCCTCGATAATTTCCTCAATCGTCTTGTCTCCTCGAATGACGTGAGAAATGTTATACTTCGGAGCCACGCCGAGCAGCACATCCAGGTTCCCCAGTCCTAAATCGGCATCTAGAATCAGCACCTTCTTTCCGAGACGGCTGAAGGCGAATCCAAGATTGGCCACGATGTTTGTTTTGCCAACCCCGCCTTTGCCGCTCGTGATGGCAATGACGCGCGCGTGCGATTTACGCCGCCGGGATGCATCATCCGCATGGCGGAGCTGACCGCGGCGCGGCATGTGGATAACGTTATTCGATGGGTCTTTTAAGGTCATGCGGATCGGCTCTCCTCATCAACCGTCGCTTAGCGGCCGCCAGCGGCCTGCAGGCCACCCCACGCGGGGGGGGCGCCTTCCGGTCGATCGACTCGCTGCGGATGGCAATTCCGACAGGCGACGAACTGCCGGGATTCAGCCTCGGCGGCTGAAGTGAAATGAATCAAGTGCTCGGGCTTAATTTTTCGTACCCACTTGCAGTCGGACCGGTGATAAAGTTCGGAGCTTCCGTTGGCAACCAGGTGGCCGCGCTCCGGCAACGGGCTCTCGCCGGGCAGCGCACGAGACGCCCCAGGGCGTTGGACGCCGCCGCTGTCCGGCTCGGACCATATTCTCCCGAGCAGCATCGCCAGGCCGGATTCCGTCAGATCTTCCGGGATCCGCGGACCGGTGCCCAAATACGACAGCGGCAGCCCCGTCCGGACCAGCAAATTGATCAGATGCCCGCATGTTTGCGCCTCGTCCAGACGTGTAAACGCCAGCCGGTCGACGGTCAGCTCCCTCCAGCCGTCAATCATGTGCGCCAGGTCCTTTTCGCGAATGCATGCGTTCAGCACCAAATGCACTTCTCTGGTTTTCAACGGCTCCAACATCTGGCACAGGGCGGCCTGGCGCGCCGCCTCGCCGGCGCTGACGCCGGGGGTGTCCACGATCAGGCAATCCATCGATTGGAACGACTGCCACGCTTGACGAACCATTTCGGCCGTGGTGGCGACGGCCACTGGCACCTTTAGAATGGATCCGAAAATCCGCGCCTGCTCGATGGCTCCGATCCGATGATCATCCAAGGTCAGCAGCGCCACCCTGCCGCCGTCGGATCGACCGGATCGAACCGCGGCAAGCTTGACGGCCGTGGTGGTCTTTCCCGCTCCGCCCGGTCCCATCAGGACCACCACCCGAGGGCGGCCATGCTCTTTCGGACCGACTTCCCGGCCCATCACTCGGTCGCGCAGGATTCTGACCGCATGTGACTGAAGCTCATCGTCCCCGTGCATCGCTCCGAATCCCGGCAGTTGTTGCAGCTGCTCAATGAGGTCACCGGCCAGAACCCGATCGACATCGTGGGCCAGCAGTTGATCGTACCGTTGGGTCAAGGCCGCTAACGGGCGCACGGTTGCAGCGGCCGCTGCGTCCCGATGGGGCCGCTGTCGCATCGATCGCAGGCTGGCGTTAAGCGATTGAAACAAGCCACGCCGCGCGACCGGTGCGGGGGGCATCCATGAGCCCTTCAACGCCGGCCGCTCGACGGACGCCGCCCCTGCCCTCGATCCGGCCGGCCCGCTGGTATCATTGGCTGCGGTCACTTCCACCGATGCGGCGCGGCTGACACCGAAGAGGCCTCGATTCCGGCGCAGGCTCCTTGCGGATAAGATGACCGCATTGATCCCGAACTCGTCCTTGACCATTTTTAGTGCCGCTGTCATGGTCTTGGCTTCGAACCGTTTAATCTGCATCCGACAACTCCACGCTTCCGATCGAACGCACTTCGACCGTGCTCAGAATTTCTTCGTAGGACAGCACGAACAGGTTGGGGATGAATCGGTCGGTTAGTTTTTTAAGCGGCAGCCGTACCGGCGAGGAGCATAACACGACCGGTTGCACGTTACGCGACGCGCAATTCTCGATCTGGCGCGCGAGACTGCTCATGATCCGGTTGGCCGTCTTGGGGTCTAAGGCGAGCACGCGTCCGTGATCGCCCTTCTGCAGCGCTTCGGCCAACGCGGTTTCCACCGTATGGCTCAGCAGGATGACCGACAGGCTGCCGTCAGGCGCCTGGTGCATTTTAGTCAGGGTTCGCGCCAGTGCGCTGCGCACATGCTCGGTGAGGGCATCCGGGTCCTTCGTAAGAGGTGCCCAATCTCCCAGCGTCTCCAAAATAGCCAGCAGATCGCGGATCGGAACTTGCTCCCGCAGCAGATTTTGAAGCACCCGCACGACGCTGCCGAGAGGCAGCAGGTTGGGGACGAGGTCTTCCACCACTTTGGGATGGGATTGCTTGAGATAGTCCAGCATCCGCTGAACCTCTTGCCGGCCGAGCAGTTCATGCGCGTTCCGGCGAATGACTTCCGATAGGTGGGTGGTCATGACCGTGGCGGTATCAACGACGGTAAAGCCCTTTGAAAGTGCATTCTCCCTGGCACTTTCCCGGATCCAGACCGCCGGCAGTCCGTACGTCGGCTCCTGCGTTGGAATTCCATCCATGCTGCCGTCGGCGTTGCCCGGATTCATGGCCAGGCAATAGTTCGGCATCAGTTCGCCTCGCGCGATCTCGTTGCCCTTCATCAGAATCGCATACTCGCCGGAGCCGAGTTGCATGTTGTCCTGGATATGAACCGGCGGAATGATGATCCCTAAATCGAATGCCATCTGTCGCCGAATGGCCTTGATCCGCTCCAGCAGCTCACCGTTCTGATCGGCATCCACCAAAGGAATCAAGCCGTAACCGACTTCGATCGCCAGGACATCCAACGGCGGCAAGGCGGTCAGGGATTCGGCCGGCGGCGATTTTTCGGCCCGGGCCTTCTCCTCCTGCTCGGCTTGGTCACCGCTGCGCTTAGCCTGCAGAAGACTATAGGCCAGGCCTCCCGCCAGCAGGGACAGGACGAGAAACGGCAACGTGGGCAGCCCTGGAACCAATGCGCAACCAAACAAGACAACGGCCACCATGCTGATCGCCCTCGGATGAAAAAAAACTTGTGAGGCGATCTCGCCGCCTAGACTGGATTCGTTGCCAGCCCGACTGACAATGATGCCGGCGGCCGTTGATATGATCAGAGCCGGAATTTGCGATACCAAGCCGTCCCCGACCGTCAACAGCGTATATGTTTGTGCCGCCGGGCCGAAAGCCATGCCTTTCTGGAAGACACCGATCGATAGCCCCCCCACGATGTTCACCAGCGTGATGATGATTCCGGCCACGGCATCGCCGCGCACGAACTTGTTGGCGCCATCCATGGCACCGTAATATTCGGCTTCGCGCGAGAGGGTTTCGCGCCGTGATCGGGCTTCTTGTTCGGTGATGTAGCCGGCGTTCAAGTCCGCATCAATGCTCATTTGCTTGCCGGGCATCGCATCCAGCGTGAATCGTGCGGCCACTTCCGCGATGCGTCCGGCGCCTTTCGTGATCACCGCGAAATTGATGACGACCAGAATCACAAACACGATCAGCCCGACCGCGTAGTTGCCGCCGACGACGAACCCTCCGAAGGCCTTGATGATATTGCCGGCCGCGCCCACGCCTTCGTGACCGTGCAGCAGGACCACTCGAGTGGTCGCGATGTTCAACGACAATCGAAACAGCGTTGTCAGCAACAGGATGGACGGAAAAGACGATAGTTCCAGTGGCTTTTGAATGTGCATGGCCACCAGCAGGATGACGAGCGCGAAGGTAATGCTGAACGCCAGCAGCAGATCCAACAGAAACGTGGGCAGCGGCATGACCATGAACACCAGGATGCCTACCACCGCCCCGGCCAGCGAGATGTCGCTGTTGCGGGCCAGGCGGGGTAAAATTCCGATCATCGGTGCACTCTGGGCGGCTGCCATTTTTTGAAGTCCTTCGGTTAAGACAGGGGCCGATTCAAACCGAACCTTGACCAGTGCATTTTCCGTGCCGCCGCCTGGTAATAATGCAGATTATTTCGGGTTTGACGGCAATGCGTCGCTGGTGGGGTGTTCTTCAAGAGAACCGCGTTCAAAACCGATCCGCGACGAACGGCAACGGCCGCCCGCGGGCGGCCTCCCGTTCCAAAAAATAGTTCGACCGGAGTCCATGCGCGCTTGGCGGGTTGCCGGCTGTCGCAGTCGTTGAATCTCAGGCTTCTCGCACGAACGCTTACCGACAATTTTTTGTCGGCAGGGCGTGCCGGAGGGCTGACATGAAATGGCGGTTGCGGAAATTGAGCTGTGCGGCTGACGGCGGTGCTGATCGCAGACACCGACCGAGATGATCGCAGAATACGGGGCGTTCGTTTCGCCAGCCTCACAGCGCATGCTTGCCCTTCAACCGGTACACATAGGCCAGCACTTCGGCCACAGCCCGGTAGAGCTCAACCGGGATGGTGTCACCCGGTTCGGCCAATTTATAGAGCGCTTGCGCCAGGGACTTGTTCTCGACCAGCGGAACATCGTGTTCACGGGCGATCGTACGAATCCGCTCCGCAATGTGATCGGCACCCTTGGCGACCACCCGCGGCGCGGCCATTTCCGACGGATCGAATCTCAGGGCGACGGCGAGATGGGTCGGGTTGGTGATGACGACATCGGACTTAGGAACCTCGGCGATCATCCGGTGGTAGGCGGCTTGCCGCTGCAGGCTGCGGATGCGGCCCTTGACCTGCGGGTCGCCTTCGGTTTGTTTACGCTCGTCCTTGACCTCTTGTTTGGTCATCTTGAGGCTTTGCTCATACTGCCAGCGTTGATAGATATAATCCAAAGCGGCCAGTACGATCATCGCCAGACAGACATAAAAAATGATCCGAAAGGCGGCCGTGTGCGTGAACTCCCAAATGCTTCCGAGATCTCTGCGCATGAGGGTGGGAAACTCCACGAGATAGCCGGACACCACCGACCATGCGATCGCGGAAATAAAAACGATCTTCGCGATGGACTTGGCCATTTCCACCAAGCCTCGCACTGAAAAAATCCGCTTCAAACCCGCTACCGGGTTCAGTTTGGAGAGCTTGGGCGCGAGCGGCTCGGTGTGGATTTCAAAACCGACCTGCACGATGTTGCCGGCCAGTCCGGCGATCATCAGCGGCAACACCAGCGGAGCCAACAGGCGGAAGCAGGACTGGAAGAGTTCCGCGGCCAACGTTCCGGCGTCGTCGACCGTATGGAGTCGGATTGAGTGCAACTGCCCGAAAAACCATCCGAAAAGCCTTATCAGGTCCTCGATCACCCGTGTCCCTGAAAAATAAAGCACTCCGAGCAGCGTGATGAGAACCAGAGTCGAGGGTATTTCGCGGCTCAACGCGACCTGGCCGCGTTTGCGCGCCTCCATCCGGCGTTTGCCGGTTGCTCGTTCGCTCCGCTCTTGCCCCGGGGCTTCTGCCATCGTCTGCTCCGCTCACGCGACGACTTTGAGAAGAGCCATAGCGTGCCGCGCCACCTCACCGAATAGCTGCCCCAGGTAACCGGCCAAGTGCGGAAGGCTCAACCCGAAAAACACCAGCCCCAACCCGATATTGAGCGGCATGGAAACGACGAAAATGTTCATCTGCGGAACGGCCCGAGCCACCAAGCCGAAAGCCACCGTGCCCAGCAGCAAGGCCACCATGACCGGCGCACCGGCCTTCAAGCCGATCAGGAACATCTCGGCGGTCAACCGCACCAGTCGATCGAGCACCGCTCCGTTGACATGAAAACTAGCCGGTGGAACCATCTGATAGCTTTCGACCAGCGTTCGAATAAACCAGTGGTGCCCATTCAGGATCAAAAAAATCACCGTGGACAAAAGGCTCGTGAACTGCGCAAGGATGGCCACCTGGTCTTCAGAGGCCGGGTCGATCACCTCGGCAATCGCCAGCCCCATCTGGTATCCGGCCAACTCGCCGGCCAGTTGAACCCCTTCAAAAATCAGCCGGATCGCCAGTCCGGCCAGGATTCCGATCAACACTTCACCCCCGGCGGCCACGGCCAGTGTGAAAAGATCCGCCGTCCGATCCGGTAATGTCAACTCGAGCAGCGGAAAGATCAGCAGACTGGCCGCCAGATTCAGCGCTATCCGGAACAATACGGGAACACTCGGAGAATTCAGCATGGGAATCGACATCAGAAAGGCGCCGGTGCGCAGAAAGACCAGGAAAAACAGTTGCAGCTGCGGCATGGAAACAGCGATGGAGAGCATAACGCGAAGGTCCGTTGACGACCGAACGGCGCTCCGTTCAGCGAATGTACTGGTTCATGCCCGCGAACATCTGCTCCGTGAAACTCACCAGCGTCTGCATCATCCAGGGAAACGAAAACACCAGGGCCAGGGCCACGGCCAGCATCTTGGGAATGAAGGTGAGCGTCATCTCGTTGATGGAGGTCACCGATTGGAAAATGCTGACCAGCAAACCGACCAGCAAGCCGGCCAACAACATCGGCGCGGACAACAACAGGGTGACTTTGATGGCCTCGAAAAAGAAACCGGTGATGTAGTCGGCGGTCACGGTGCGCCTCTCTCCCCTCAGATGAAACTCTTGACCAAAGACCCCACGAGCAGATACCAACCATCGGCCAGCACGAAGAGTAATAGCTTAAACGGCAGCGACACCATCACCGGCGGCAGCATCATCATCCCCATGGACAACAGAACCGCTGCGACCACCATATCAACGATTAAAAAAGGCACGTACAGCAACAGGCCGATCTCGAAGGCCGTCTTGACCTCGCTGATGATGAAGGAGGGAATCAGCACGCTGGTGGGAATGTCCTCCGGGTGCTGAGGCCGTTTCAGCTTGGCGATATCCACGAAGAGCGCCAAATCCTTTTCGCGGGTCTGGCGAAACATGAAGTCGCGCAACGGCGCAGCCGCCTGATCCAACGCCTGCTGGCTAGAAATTTTCTGATCCAGATAGGGCTGCAGAGCGGCTTGGTTGATTTTCTGCCAAACCGGCGCCATGATAAAAACCGTCAAAAACAGCGCCAGCCCGATCACGATTTGATTGCTCGGCAGCTGCATGGTGCCCAGCGCGCGGCGCAGCAAGGACAAAACGATGACAATCCGCGTAAAGGAAGTGACCATGGTCAGGATGGCCGGCGCCAGCGACAGGACGGTCATCAGCAGAAAGATCTGCAGCACGGCGCCACCGCGCGAAGGGTCGTCTCCGGTCGCCATCCCCAGCGTAACGAACGGCGTACCCACCGAAGGCCCCTGGGCGTTCACCACGGCCGGGATCATGACCATGACGAGCAGCATCGCGCCCCATCCGAGCGCGGCCGAATGCCGTCGATCGCGATCTTGCCCCCGGCCGGAACGCTTGCGGACGAACGGTGACGTCAGCGGTTCAGTGCTCATTTTCGTCCGCTTTCCGCCTTGTGACCAGGCGTGCCAGTTGATCGTGGAAAGAGACGCCTCCCGGACCCGGTTGGGCCCGAATCTGTTTCAGCGTCTCCGGATCGTCGATTCGGGACAACAGCTGGATGCGGTCCCCAGAAACGCCCAGCACCAATACCCCGTCGGGAACGTCCACCAACATCACCGCTTTCTTGAGGCCGATGGCCCGTGAGGCCACCACACGGACCAGTCTCTGGTTAGCGGCTCCGGGCACGTCACGCATGTACCGCCGGGCCAAATGGAACATGACAAACAGCCCGCCCAGGACGGCCGCCAGGGCGCCGACCATTTTAAGGGCCGACGGAATCAGCTCCGGTGTGGCAGTCATCGCAGCCTCTCAATGCGTTCCATGGGGCTGACCACTTCGGTCAAGCGTACCCCGAACTTCTCGTTGATGACCACGGCCTCACCACGCGCGATCAATTTCTGGTTGGCCAGCACTTCCAAGGTCTCTCCGGCGAGTTTCGACAACTCGATCACCGATCCTTGCCCGAGCTTGAGCAGCTCATGAATCAGCAGTTTCGTACGGCCGAGCTCGACCGTGACTTCCAGGGGGATATCAAGGATGAACTCCATGTTGCCCCCCCCGGCGGAAGGATCCACCGGTCGGGTCGCCTCAGGCTTCTTATCCGCGGATGTCGTCACCGTTAGACCGCGCCTCCGTTGAGAGTCAGCATTTCGGAAATCTCCACCGCCCGATTGCCCTTAATGACGCCCGGATAGGCCAGGTATTTTGGGACCTGATCGACGCTGACGACGATCGAATCCTCCGGGCCGGTGGGCAGCAGGATGACGTCGTCTCGCTGAAGATTCAAGATGGCGCCAACCGTCTGCTGGGTGCGCCCGAGTTCGGCGATCAGGCTCACCGGTGTGTCCTGAAGCAGGCGTTGCAGCTGCTGACTCCAGGTATTTTCGATATCTTTCTCACGCTGGTATTTTGAGGATAATTTCTCTTTAATGGGTTCCAGCATCAGGTAGGAAATGCAGATGTGCACGTTGCCGGTGAATTCCTTGCCTTTGACCGCGAAAACAATGACGACCATCATATCGTTCGGCGAAACCAGGTGCACGTATTCCGGTTTGCTCTCGGTTTTCTTGACGCTGATCTTGACCGGCTGAATGATCTGCCATGCCTTTTGCAGCTGTCCCAGCATCTCCAACGCCAGTTTGTGAATCATGCGTTGTTCGAGTTGGGTAAAATCGCGCATGCGGTTCAGCGGTTTGCCCTTTCCGCCGAACATGCAATCGATCAGGGAAAACACGAGCCCCGGTTCAATGGCCAGAAGGGCCGAACCGATGAGCGGCTCCATGGTGAAAATGATAAAGCTGGTCGGCGTAGAGAAGGCATGGATACATTCCTGGTATTTGACCATCTCGTTGGACACGAATTCGACTTCGATGGAACGCTGCAGCAGGGAGGAAAGCGCGCTGTTGAGCAGCGCCGCGAACTTGTCGTAAACTTCCTCCAGCGCACTGAACTGGTCCCGCAGCATGGTGTTCTGGGAGGTCAGGTTGTAGGGGGTGGCCTCCGGCTCGCCCTTTTCCTGTTCGACGTCGACGTCCCCGCGGTCCATGGCGGATAAGAGGGCGTCGATTTCCTCCTGAGTGAGAATCTGGTCAGGCATACCGGTTCCTGTCTATTGAATGACGAATTCCTTGAAGTAAATGCGTGAAACCTTGGAAGTGGTCAACAGCGCGTTCAGCGCCCCGATGAGCTCATCGCGCAGCGCGGTCTTGCCTTCGGTCGAGATGATGTCGGAAAATCTCTTGGTGGGAAGAATCATCAGGATCGCATCCCGTAGCTGGGAGGTCCTTCGGGTGATTTCCTCTTCGGGTGTCTTGCCGCCCGTCACCTCTACGTCCATCGTGACTCGCAGGTATCGGTTGGCTCCCGGGTCGGCCAGGTTGACGATAAACGTATCCATCGCAATGACTTTCCCGGCTTGTTCGGGCTTGGCCTTTTCTGCCTGCTTGTCGTTTTCCGGATTCACCGCGAGGGCGCTGACGGCCGCAAGCTTCGTCCACAACATGTACATTCCGCCGCCCATGCCCAAAATCAATACAAACAAAACACCGATGAGAATGATGACCAGTTTGTTTGACATGACCTCTCCTTGGCCTGATCGGGCCGCCGCCTCCATGCCCTGAAAGCGCATGCGTCAACGTCAATCAGAGCACAGCAAGGATTATGCCATCGGGTGAAGCGCAACGCGTGAAGGTGGAACTTGCGGCGACCACTCAGCAGACTGTAAAGGCAACGACACGGCGGGATGGGAATGAAACGCACTCGGCCAGTGACAGACCCGACTCCGCCGGGGACCGAACACCATCGGCCGGCGGAGTCAAGTCTTTGACGTTTAGAAGCCACGGAGCCAGGATATCGAATGATGCCATGGCCGCCAGGAGCGGCTGCCGATCGTCAAAGCGGCAACGCTCGGTTGGCGCTCCCAGGGTCCATCACTCGATCACCGAACGACCGTGCTACCGCCCTTAGCGCTTGATGTTGATCAACTCCTGCAGGATCTCATCGCTCGAGGTGATCACCCGTGAATTGGCCTGGAAGGCGCGCTGGGTGGTGATCATCTTGACAAACTCTTCGGCGAGATCGACGTTGGACATCTCCAGGCTGCTGGGCGGAGGCAATGGATTCCGCGTAGAGGTTTCTTCCCATTTTAGTCAGGCCGTCGTAGCTCGGAAAATCCACCAGTGCGATCTGGAACATGGGCGTCATTTCGCCGTTCGAGTAAGTTGCTGTGACGACGCCGGCTTCATCCACGCTGATGCCGCGCAGGCTGCCGGCCGGATAGCCGTCCTGGTACTGGAAGGTCGTACCGGATTCGGAGGCATATCCGGTGATGTCGCCGAAACTGGCGCCGCTACCGTCCAGCATCGTCCAGGTTGTGGACAGCGGGCTGGCGCCGTTGGTCAGGGCCAGGTCGACGGTGACATCGGCGGCCGGAGCGGTCATGATGCCAGTGTCATCAAAGACGATGTCCATGCTGGCATTTCCGTCAAAGGTCACGCCCGTCCCGGCGGTGCTCGGTATGGAACCCGTCACGTTCCAGGTCTGGGCGGCGGCCTGCCGGGTGAAGGTGAAGGTCACCGGTATGGCGTTGCCCAGCGAGTCGTACATGGTCTGAGCGGTCGTGTACGTGTCGCCGGCGACGGCCGCCGAGTTGAGATTGATGTCGAAATTGAACTCGGTGGTGGCGACCGGCGGGGAAATGCGCTCGCCCGGGATGTAGATGTCGGTGATGCTGCCTATGTTGCCAGCCGCATCGATGGCATACCCTTGAAGTTGCAACCCGTCCGGATTCACGAGGTAGCCGTTTTTGTCGAAGGTGAAGTTGCCGGCCCGGCTGTAGAAGTTAGAACCGCTGGCGTCCTGGACCATGAAGAAGCCTTTGCCGTTAATCGCCAAATCCGTGGCGCTGGAGGAATTTTCAATCGACCCCTGGGTCCATTGGGCGTTGACCCCCCAAAACTCAACCCCCCGGCCGACGCCGGCCGTGGCCGACTCCCCGCCCAGCGAGGTGCTCAGGATGTTGGCGAAATGGGAACGGTTGCTCTTAAAGGCGGTGGTGTTGACGTTGGCGATGTTGTCGCCGATCACGGTCATGGCGGTGGCGTTGGCGCTGAGGCCGGAAATGCCGGCGTAAAGAGATGCGATCATCGATAAGTTCCTCCGTTATGTATGAGTGCTGAAACGATTCCTTATGAAGCGGTTGCGGCCGATCCCTGGCTGATCCGGGTGACGTCGCCGATCGCGACCCTGCTCCCGCCGACCATCAGGTAAGTGATGCCGTCCTCAAAGGTGACGCCGGTCACGGTGCCCTTGGAGTAAGTGGTCGCGGTGAGCTTTTCGCCGCTGGCTCCTTCGGCCTGGACTTCAAATGTGTAAGTTCCGTCTTTAACCGTGTTGCCGTTGCGGTCCGTGCCGTCCCAGCTGACGCTCTGCTTGCCCGCGTCGAGGCCGGTCAGCTGGATGTCGGCGACGAAGTTGCCGGTCGCGTCATAGATGCTGACCGCTGCTCGCTTGGCCGCCGCAGTCAGTTCGAATTCGCAAGCGGAGGTCCGGCCGGACGTGACTTCCAGGTGGTTGCCCGTGGAGACGATTTCTTTGCCGATGAAGCTAACGGCTTGAGCGTTGTTCATCGACGCCTGGTAAAGCTTGAGCGTGTCCAAATTCTCGTTGATATTGTTTAGTTGCTCGAGCGAACTGAACTGGGCCAGCTGGGCCGTAAATTCCGTGCTGTCCGCCGGATTGAGCGGATCTTGGTGCTGCAGTTGGGTGATCAGCAAGGTGAGGAAGGCGTCCTTCCCCATCGTCTTGGAAGCGG
>JALOPB010000366.1 GCA_025454115.1 Desulfobacterales bacterium
GCGACGCCCACGGCCAGCCCCTCCGGGATGTTGTGAATCGTAATGGCCAGCACCAGCAGGATGCTGCGCCGCCAGGTCGTGCTGACGCCCTCGGCGGATTCCGTCGGCATTCCGCTGTGCAGGTGGGGCAGGAGACGATCGACGAGCCAGATAAACAGGCCACCGGCCAGAAACCCCGTTACCGCCGGAACCCATGGGGTCCCCCCGTCCGCTTCGGCCATCTCGATGGCCGGCGCCAGGAGGGACCAGTAGCTGGCTGCAATCATGACCCCGGCTGCAAACCCGAGCATGCCGTCCAGCACGCGGCGGTTGATGGTCTTGAAAAAGAAGACCAGTCCGGCGCCGAGGGCGGTCAAAAACCAGGTGAAAAGGGTTCCACAAAGAGCCTGAGCCACCGGGTTTAATGCTGCAAAGCCTTCAACGGGCATTTGGGCACCTCTGTTATAATTCGCTTGCACCGGGCAAGAAGAAGAGTTAGGTTAGACGCAACGACAGTACCGGAGGTGATCGGTTGGCCAGGACCAATTTTAAGTTTACGAAACGGCAAAAAGAGCTGGAGCGCAAGAAGAAAATGGAGGAAAAACGGCAGCGCAAACTCGAAAAGAAAAACATATCGACCGAAACGCCTCCCGATGAGCATCCATCCGCGACCGATGACGAGACCCCGACCGTCGCCTCTTGACGCGGCCGAGGTTCGATGATCCGGATGCAGCGCGGTTTCCAAAAAGGTGCGCCAACCTGCGATTTTCGCTACCGGCTTGACGACGCTCCCGCACGAGGGAGCTGATAGGTCCCGTCGAGGCGGCTTACCAACTGATCATATCGATCGATCGCTATATCAAACTCAGCCTCTATGCCAGTGCACGTGTTTCGCGGCAGATCAACCGGTGGCGGTAGGTGCCGTAGAAGGTTGCCAGCATGACCACCACGGCCGCCACCAGCGCCATGTTGTCGTTCGGGTAGAGCATCACCACCAACGAAAGAAAAGCCAGCACCGTGCGCAGCATGACATCCCATTTGCGGGTGCTGAGCATCCGCCCGAACAGGGCGAAAGCAATCCCCCCGCAGGCGATCGCCACGATCAGCGTATCCTCGATCTGTTTCCAGCCCGGACTCACCACCAGCTCGGAGCGCACGAAGATGGCAAACGTCATGAGGGTGACGGGCAGGCAGAGCTGTAACGCCTTCCACATGGTCTTTACGAAGGACGCTTCCGCGATCCGGGCCGAGACCGCCGCTGCGAGCGATGTCGGGGGTGACAATTCGCCCCAGACCGCGATCAGGAAGCAGAAAAAATGCGCGATCCAGGGGTCGATGCCCATCTTGCGCATGGGGTCGACGACGATGACCGCCAGCACGATGTAGGTAGCCGTCGGAGGCAGCCCCGTGCCGACCAGCCAGCCGAAGACCCAGGCCATCAAGACCAGAGCGATGATATGAAACTCGCCGACCTTCAGCAGCATGCCGCCCATGCGGTTGATGAAGCCGGTCACCGTGAACAGCCCCACCATGATGCCCAGCGTGCACAACAGCAGCGTCAGGTAGGAGGTCAGTTCGGCGTGCGTCTCGATCATGATGCGGACGTTCGTCAGAATCGCATCCTTTTTCGTCGCGGGGTCTTTGCGGAGGTACTTGAAATATAGAAAAAGAAGGATGAGGAGCCCGAACATGAAGGCCCCGGTATAGAGCCCTGCGAGCTGCTCGCCGTAGTTGAGCACCCCCATCAGGATCGAGAGAAAGATGATCCCCAGGAAGAAGATCAGGGTTTTGATCTGATCGTAAACCGGAAGAAAGACCTTCTCGATCGGATCGGGAGGCATCAGCCGCACGCTGACGAGGTAGATGGCCAGACCCAGCGCGGAGTAGTAAATGAAGGCGAGGGAAAAGCCGCGCAGCACCACGCTCCAATAGGGCACGCCGAGGAATTCCGCCATCACGAAACCGGCGACGCCCATCACCGGCGGCATGATCAGCCCGCCCATGGATGCCGAAGTCTCGACCGCGGCGGCGAACTCCCCCGGCACGCCGTATTGTTTCATCAACGGGATGGTGAAACTGCCGACCACCGTCGCATTGGCCGCACCGCTCCCGCTGATCATGCCGACCGCGGACGAGGCCAGCACGGCTGTCTGAGGGATCGTCGCCCGCGACTTCCCGGCGATCCGGCGCATGAACTGAACCATCGCGCCCTGGGCGTCGAAGCCGCGCGCCGCCGCGGCCAGGAGCAGGAAGGCCGCGATCGTCGTCATGGCGATCTGCGCGTATTGGCCGTAGATGCCGGTGGCGAGTTCGACCGTGCTCGATGTGACCACGCGGTAGAAGCTAGTCCCGGGGTGCCAAAAGAAATCGATGGGGCTGAGGTGCCCCCAGAGCGTGTAGAACACCATGACGACGTTCACCCAAAACAGATCGGTATGGACTATCCGCGCCAGCTCCATCACCAGGAGGAAAACCAGCAACCCCATGACGAAATCCGTGCGGGTGTAGGATCCCTGACGCCAGATCGAGATCTGCTCGAATTCGGTCACAAAATGGTAGAACGCAAACAGGCAGATGGCGAGATAGATAACGACCACTATCTGGTTGGCGATGGGTGGCAGCCGCTTGTAGATGTAGCCGTTTTCGTGCAGGCTTAATATTTGGATCATCAGGGCAATCGGCACGAGGGACGCTACCAGTTCGCTTGGGCCGCCGAAGCCGGTGTAAAAATACCAGCCCAGCCAGACGAACATGACGAGTGATAATAAGAACCTCAGATTTCTGACCGTGGCGCACCGCTTGAGCAGCTCACTCATCTGCGCGATTCTCCCCTTCGATTCGGTTAGTCCTTCGACTTTCGGATTGCGGCTTCGGTATGGCGGATTCGGCCGATCAACGGATCGGGTTGCCGATGCCCGTCCGGGCCTCGCGGTAAACGGGCCGAGCGGGCACCGGCGGCGCAGCGGCCCGGGTTATCATCCCGGGCCGACTCGTTGCACGATCAGTTGCTGCTGGCGATCTTCCACGTGTCGTTCCAGGCCTTGTGCTCTTTGAGAAATTTTGCCAGCCCGGCATGCACCGGGGCATCCGGATTGGCATTGATCCCCTTCACCTGCATGCCGACGAAGTCTTTGGCCAGGGGGACGAAGCCCGGATCCGTCTTGGTGAGTTCCTCACGCTTATTGTACAAGATGGACAATATCTTATAAACAAGCTCTTCAGGCATGTCCGGGCGCACGTTGTAGGCAAAGAGAATCGGCACGCCCAGGATCGTCTTTACGCCGACGTCCTTGGTGAACGCATCGGCTGCATTGATCTCGACGGGTGTGAGGTTGGCTGCCGTCAATTTCTTGACCTCTTCCGGGCTCGGGTTGATCACCTTGAGGTCCACGCGGAGTTCGGTCTCGCGCCAATACGACGGGAGCGATTTGCCGGCGGTCGTGTAAGCGACTGAGCCGACGATGGTCCCCGCCTGAAGCGCGTCGCCCTGAGCCGCCTCACCGATTTGAACGTGCTTGAACTGGTAGCCGAGCGCCTTGAAGATGCGGTGGAAATTCAACCAGTTCATGAAGCCGGCCGGGGTGAAGAAGACGGGCTTGCCGTTGAAGTCGCCCCAGGATTTGTATTGGTCGGCCTTCGGGGCATACACCGCCATGAACGATTCCATCGGGTAGGCGTACCAGGTGTGCACCAACCGCGATTTGGCAGGTTTGAAGTCCTTGAAGGGACCGTCGTTGGTATAGAGCTGCGTCATGCCGACATCGGCCGTGTAGCCGACTTCCGCTTCACCATCCATGGTGGCCTTCATGGCGTTGGTGGTTCCAGGGTATGGATTGACCGTCACCGTGTAATCAGCGCCGAGGCCGTCCTCCAAAACTCGTACCAATGAAGCCGCCACCTTGTACCCGTACGTGCCCGTCGTGGCCACGGCCCAGCGGATCGACTTGCGCTCCTGCGCGTTGGCCGGTTGGATCCCCGAAAAAGCAAAAAAGGCGAGAAAAGCTGCCACGAAAACGGAAAAGCTGTAGACTGGCCTGGTTCCTGACATCGTTTGCCTCCTTGTCATGTGGTGAGTGGAATGCGGATTAAACCTCCGGATCGGGCAGGGGAACCAGCAGGACCGGAACCTTACTCCGCCGCAGGACGCTGCGGCTGACGCTGCCGACGATGGCTTCCCCGATCCGCCCCCGCGGGTGAT
>JALOPB010000061.1 GCA_025454115.1 Desulfobacterales bacterium
CGTCTTCTCACCGCTTCCGGTTTTTCCCGCATTGAACACGACCTTTTTGGGCGCCCTGGACGAACCGGGCATCTGGCGGGAGAAGTGCCACGGCTGCGGCGACTGCATGCTCTCTTTTACAGGCAGCATCTGCCCCGTGGCCCGCTGCGCCAAGAGCCTGCTCAACGGCCCCTGCGGAGGCTCCCGCGGCGGCAGCTGCGAAGTGAACCCGGAGATTCCCTGCGCTTGGGCCATGATCTATTACCGGCTCAAAAGCCAGAACCGGCTCGATTTTCTCCAGAAGGTTAACGCTCCCCGGGACTGGCGCCCGGCCGGAAATACCGGCCCCCGGTCCCGGAGCCGCACCGGCATCGCTGGGAGCCCTGGAGACTCGCGTCCCTCATCGAATCGAACCCCCTGAGCTCCTTCAAATTTTAAATCGGATGGGATCCTGGATGAACTTTGCCAACCGCTCCATCGCCGGTTCCAGGACAGATTCGTCGGCCGCGCAGCAGATCCGGATCGCCCCTTCGCCGCCCCTGCCGAAAGCGGACCCGGGCGCAACAGCCACCCGGGTTTCTTCCAGAAGGGATCGGGCAAAAGCGAACGAGTCGGTCAGTCCGGCGATGCGCGGGAAGAGATAGAAAGAGCCTTCCGGCGGAGCCACCGTGACGCCCGGAACGCCTTGCAGCGCGTCATAGCATAATCGAACCCGGCGCCGGACATCCGCTGTCATATCTCGAACGAACGCCTCACCGTCCCGCAGGGCCGTTTGCCCCGCGCGCTGCACCATGGACGGGGCATGCGAGACGATGAACTCGTTGAGCTGCGTCGCCTTCCGCACCAGGTCCTGCCGTGCCACTGCCCAACCCAGACGCCAGCCGGTCATGCAGTAGCTCTTGGAAAACGACTGCACCACGATGACCGCATCATCGCGCCGGCATAGCGTCAGGATCGATGGCGCCGCCGGCCCGGCGAAATAGATGCGCTCGTAAACTTCATCGGCCAACAGCCACAGGCTGTGTCGGCGGCAGAAGTTGAGCAGGGTGTCCTGTTCTTCGGGGCGAGCCACCCAGCCGAGCGGGTTGGATGGTGATGCGTAGACCAGCAGGCGGGTGCGCGGCGTGAGGGCGGCTTCGATGGCCGGCAGATCTATTTGGTGGCGCTGGCCGTCCCAGGCCAGGGGGACCTCGTGTGCCCGACCGGCGTGCAGAGCCGCGATGGCGGTGGCATTGGGCCAGTTGGGGGTCAAAACGATCGCCTCGTCGCCGGGATCGATCACGCAACGGATGGATAGATGCAGTGCCTGAACGCCCGATGCCGTGATCAGAATTTCGCTGCGGGGGTCGAGCACTACACCGTGAAGCTCATGGTACTTGGCGGCAATGGCCTGCCTCAAGCCGGGCAGCCCTGCGTTTTCGGTGTAGAAGGTGTAACCCTCCGCCAGTGCTTTTGCGGCCGCCGTTTTGATGAATTCCGGAGTCGGCTGGTTGGACTCGCCGAAGTGCAGTTTGAGGACTCCGTCCATGCCAAAGGCCATGTCGGCGATTTCGCGGATCCGAGAGGGAGGCACCGCGGCAAGACTGCCTGCCAATGCGACGCTGTTCATGTCGTTTTCTCGGTTACTCTTTATTCTCTGTCAAGTCTTTTTTCCGGTTGTTGAAAAGTCCTTTTCAAATGCGAGTCTTTGTATTAACTATCACCCCCCATGACCAATCATTACCGCATGGCTGGCAACTATCGACTGAGCCGTATCGCTCTGGTTCTGATCGGCGGCATCTTTCTGGCCTCTGTTCTGGTTGTCGTGTTGCTTTTAAACACCAGCTTATGGGCCAAACTGGTGGGGTGCTACGATTTGTTCTGCGACCGGGAATGGGTGCGGGAGATGGTTAAAGGCAGCGGGTGGGCCGCTTCCGTGATATTTGTCGCTTTGCAAATAGGTCAGGTCGTTCTTGCCCCCATCCCGGGGGATGTCACGGGCTTCTTGGGCGGCTACTTGTTCGGGGCGTGGGGCGGCGCTTTTTTATCCACCATCGGCCTGACCATCGGCTCCATGCTCAATTTTTTGATCGGGCACTTTCTCGGCGAGCGAATCGTGCGGCGGATGGTGAGTTGCGAAAGCTACGAAAAGTACAATGAGTTGGTGCAATACAAGGGGATTCTGGTCATCTTCATCTTTTTTTTGGTGCCGGGCTTTCCGAAGGATTATCTCTGCCTGTTTCTGGGGTTGACGACGCTGCCGGCCGGCGTGTTCTTTGTTGTTTCCACAGTGGGTCGTATGCCCGGGACCATCGCGTTGAGCCTTCAGGGGGCGAGCATCTTCGACAAGAACTACATGTTCTTTGTGGTCGTAACGGTGTTGTGCGCGCTGTTCGCCATGGGTGCATATCTGCTGCGCGATCCGCTTAATCGCTGGATGTCCAGGCAAAACAGAAAGAGGGTTTGCGATTCGATGTTAGAGATTCAGCCGAAAGAACTGCCGATTAAGTGACCGCCGATGAGCGATATGGTCGCATTGAACATATTTTATTGCCGGTGTAATAACACGCCATTTTCGTTTCGCGAGCATCCCTGCCAGCTCTATTTTGAAAACCAATTTCCCGAAACCGATCTCATGGTCCACAGCCCGGAACGATCAACCAATCGGATCTATAAGAAGGTCATGGTAGCCATCGACACCCAAGGCCGGGTTCTGCACAACGAGGAAAGAAAAAAATATCGAATTGTCGCCCGCTGATGCTTTTCAATGCCTCCCAAACAATCTTCTTGACAAAAATCCCATAGTAACAGTAAGTTGCATCAATCAAAGGCCCAGGCGTATCGCTCCTACTCTTTCACATGGAATCGCGGAACAATGACCCTCACAAAAGAACACCTGATTAGTGCCCTGGCAGAAGCCAACGGATACAAGCGGATCCAGGCTGCCGGGCTGGTTGAAACCCTTATTGACATCATCAAGTCCAAACTCTCATCCGGAGAGGATGTTTTGGTGAGCGGGTTCGGCAAGTTCTGCGTCAGGGAAAAGCGCGAGAGGCGGGGGCGGAATCCGGCGACGGGGGCCGGCATGCTGCTTGCGTCTAGACGGGTGGTGACGTTTAAGTGGTCGGGCCGATTGCGGGATAAGATCAATAGAAGTTCACAAACCGATCCGGGCGATTCATAACCTAACGGCACCCCTAAACACATCGTCACCATTGGGCAGAACTGAGGAAGTCCTGCCTTTTTCATTTCTGCGGCTGTTTTTGGATGAACTTGAAGCGGCTCGCCTGTTTATCGCTCCACTCGATGGGTGGGATAAATCCTCGCAGCTGAGGCCGAAGACATGGAGATGATCCCAGAAACGAATAGAAAGACACAGCGCTCGAAGCGCAGAGGTTACCTGTATTTAAACGGGAAAGAGATGAGGCCCTACCTCCAAGGAGCCCTGGACGGCCTTTGTGCCATTTACAGTATCGTCAATGCGGCACGGATCATTTCGGATATCGGGGAAGAAGAATCCAAAAACTTGTTCCAGCAGATCCTCCTTTACCTCGAAACCAGTCAGGCTCTCAGTCGAGTGCTCATGGAGGGAATCGGGTTGAACACGGTCGGCAGTATTCTTCGAGACGTCGCCGATGAACGCATCCCTGACCGCAACATGCCATTCAAGCACCGTCCTGAAACATCATTAGATGAATTTTGGTCTGAAATGATATCGTTTCTTGACGGCGGCAACAAGAGAGCCATCCTCATCGGTCTGGGCGGCCGGATGTGGGATCACTGGTCCATAGTGCACGCCATCAGTGATCGGCAGGTCTATTTTTTTGATTCCCACAAACTCAAGAGTCTCAAGCGAAGCCGATGCACGACGATTCGCCCCACCACGGCCCGTCCGCATTTGTTATGTCCGACGCATACCTACTTTTTATCATAGCAGCGGTGAGCAAAGCTGGCTGCAGCCCGCCACCAGTGAAACGTCAATTTGAAAAATAGATTGTATTGACATTACCTGCCCGCGCGGCTAAGTTGCCCCCTTTTTTGTGCCACACGATTTTTGAGTGGATTTCCGGGTCGAACTGCACCCGTGTACGAGGACGATTCATGGAGGGCATCTGGTTTCCGGTCGCCGTTTTTGTGGCGGTTTACGTTGTCATCACCTTCGAGTGGATGAATAAATCCGTCGCGGCCCTGCTGGGGGTCATGATTCTGCTGGTGTTCCATGTGGTCGACGAGCACACGGCGGTCGGGCTCATCGACTTCGAAACCATCATGCTGCTGCTCGGCATGATGGCCATCGTGGCCGTGCTGAGAAAGTCCGGCTTCTTCACGATCATGTCGGTGTGGATCGCCGAACGCACCGAGGGCAGCCCGTTGCGCATCCTGGTGCTTTTCTCCGTGGTGACCGCCACCACCTCGGCCTTTCTGGACAACGTCACGACGGTGCTGATCATCGTGCCGATCGTCATCGAGCTGACCGCCGGGATGGGGCTGGATCCCAAGCTGTTCATCATCAGCCAGGCCGTGGTATCGAACATCGGCGGTACAGCCACCCTGATCGGCGACCCGCCCAACATCATCATCGGCTCCAAGGTAGGGCTGACCTTCAATCAGTTCCCCCTTTATCTCGCCGCTCCGGTGATCCTCTCGACAGCGGCCATGATCGTCTACTACTGGCTGAGCCACCGCGACTTGTTTCGCCCCATCAACACCAACCTGACCAAGCTTTTTTCGGTGCAGCTGCTGCTTGAAAAAATCCGCTTCGAGTTCCTCAGCCTCAAGATCGACCGGATGTTCCTGGCCAAGGGCCTGGGGTGCCTCGCACTGGCCATCGGGCTGTTCGTCACCCAGACCATCACGAAGCTGTCCCCGGGGGTGGTGGCGCTGATGGTGGCGATGATTCTTTTCGTCATCACGCGCGTCGACGTCGAGCACATGCTTCAAGAGATCGAGTGGAGCACCCTGCTCTTTTTCGCCGGCCTGTTCATCCTGGTGGGCGTGCTGGAAAAGCGCGGGGCCATCGAGTGGGTGGCGCACAATGCATTCCTGCGCGTGGGGGACAACCCCTACGTCATGGTGCTGGTGATCCTGTGGGTTTCGGGGATCGTTTCGGGCTTTCTGGACAACATCCCGTTCACGATCACCATGATCCCCATCGTCAGCGTCATGCAGGCGACCAACCCCGTGCCCCACAACCTGCTCTGGTGGGCGCTGTCGCTGGGGGCCTGTTTCGGCGGCAACCTGACCATGATCGGGGCGTCGGCCAACATCGTCTCCGTGGGCATGGCGCGCAAGCTCGGGTACGAAATCACCTTTCTCGAATTCTTCCGATCGAGCGCGCTCATCACGCTGATCACACTGGTGATCAGTTCCGCCTATCTCACGTTGCTGCTTTGGGTATCGCTATGAATGCAAAAGACCGCGACAATCTCTATAAGCTTTTCCGGGACATGGCGGATGTGTTGGGGACGTCCCGCATGACCGAAATCGCGCTGGAATCCTTCATCCGGGCCATCCAATCCCTCAAATGCCCGCGGGAAGCGATTCTTCCGCTTTTCAACGAGCTGTCCGAGTGCATCAAGCATTCGCGGCCGCGGGTCGTGCCCCTGATCCACCTGCTGGAGGAGTTCGAGGACGAGATGCGTTTTACGCGCAGCGATGTCGATTTGGAGGAAATCCGCGCCGATGCGGTGACGACGCTGCAGGAAAAGCTCGACGCCTTCCGCGAACGGGTGCAGCGCCTGACCGAACGTGGCGCCCACTACGTGCAGGACGACGACGTGATCCTGGTGCACTCGGCCAGCGGTGTCGTCATCAAGATCCTGCTGAACGCGAAAGAAAAACTGCAGCGGGCGTTCAAGGTGATTGTGCTGAAGCAGGACTTCAACAAGACCCGGCAGCTCATCCAGGCCCTGCTGCAGGCCGGTATCGCACACGAGGTGGTTCCGGAATACGACCTCATTCATCACCTGCCCCAGGCCACCAAGCTTTTCATCGGCGCGGTCGCGGTGACCCCGGATCGGAACGTGGTGGCCTCGGCCGGCACCGCCGGCATCGTGAGCCAATGCCACATCGGCAGGATTCCGGTTTACTTGTTCGTCAATTCGCTGAAATTTTCGCACCAGTCCTCCCAGGACCAGCATATCCATCGCAAGGAAGAGGCGGAAACGCGCGAAGGCCTGACCTATTCCCTGACCACCTACTCACACAGCCTCGTGGCGCTCCAGCTCATCGATCATGTCGTCACCGGGACCGGCGAATTGAAGCGTGCACCTGCCGTCTGAGGCAGCGGTTCCTCCCGCCGCATTTTTACCATCAAGAAATTGCCGATTCGGCCGATCTATTACTTTATATGCCGCTTCTTCGGAAAAGATCCAAGGCTCAGACTCTAAAATATAAATTTTAATCAGGGTGTTACGATGCAAGTCGAATGCTCCTCCTGCAAGACGCGCTACCGGGTGAACGATGATTCCATCCCGGCCGGAAAGGCCGTGCGACTGGCGTGCAAGACGTGTAAGTTGCCGATTTTAATCGAAGGAAAGCCGCTTAAAGGGGAAGATGAGCCACCCCCCAATGGCGACTCGGCGACGTTGAAAGCCAAGATCACCAAGAGCATCAAGGACCTTCCGCTGATCCCCCAGGTTGTGGTGGAGATCCAAAATCAGCTGTCGCAGATGAACGTCAACATGCAGCAGGTGGCCAAGATGATCGAAACCGATCCGGGGATCACCTCCAAAGTCCTGCGCATCGCCAATTCCGCCTATTACGGGGCCAGCGGCAGAACCTCGACGATCATGCAGGCCTGCGTGATCCTGGGCCTTCGAGGGCTATCCGAAGTGGTGATATTGGCCGGAAGCGAAAAGGTTCTATCCGGCAAGCTGCCCGGCTACGGATACGACGCCGGCGACTTGTGGAAGCATTCGCTGGCGGTGGCCTTCGGTTCGAAGATACTGGCCAACCTGCGGGACCCCGGCATCAGCAGCGCCGCGCACACCGCCGGGCTGCTCCACGACATCGGCCGGATCATTCTCGACCCCTACATCGGGGAGCGGAAAGCCCAGATCCGGGAGTACATGGAAACCCGCCAGAAGACGTTTCTGGACGCTGAGATCGAGCATTTCGGATTCAGCCACGCCGAGGTGGCGGCCGAAGTCTGTCAGGCCTGGAAGTTTCCGGATTTCATGTCGAAGGCGATCCACTGGCATCACAATCCCGGGGGATCGAACGGCGATCTGCTCTCCTACATCCTGCACATGGCGGACCACATCGCCTTGATGGGCGGCGTCGGATACGACGACGACGACATCCTGAACGAAGTTCAGAAAGACGCGATGTCCTACCTGCAGTTGAAGCAGTCCGACCTGAGCGAGATTCTTATGAAGGTCATGGAGTCCGTGAACCAAATCGGCATGAGCTGAGGGGCAGATTCCGAATCGGCTCGATGTTGCCATCCATGTGATCGTCGTTTGTGCAGTGATCGAGTTTTGCTCCCCATCCATTTGATTCTTTTGCTCCCGGAACCATCCCTCGACAATGTCCAACACTATCCCCAATGCTCACGCGGTGTTCCCCGGCTTGATCAATCAAGCTATTTGACATATTCTCTCTCTGAATTAAGAAATGACTGAAACCGTCATCTTGACCTGGTGGTCGAATCTCCGGCCTTGAAAGGAGGACAAAATGCAAAAAGCGGCATTGATCCTGTTTTGTTTGCTGGCGGTGGGCTGTATCCAGAATACATATCATATCGCACCCGAATTCCAGGGCAACGGAGCGGTGAATATCGACAGCCGCGTCGATGCCGACGACCCGCGGGTCTCCGTGACCGTCGATGACGTCACCATGGATTGGAAGGATCTAAAGGAGCTCGTCGAAAAGAGGATGGCGGGCATGCCGAAAGAGACGAAGGAGAAGACGCTGCTCAGCGCCGCCTCTGCGCCTGCTCCGTTGCCGGTTCCCAAGGTCGATCCGCCGGTTGCGGAAGCGTCGTTCCGGATGACTCATTCCGTTCAGGTCGGAGCGTATCGCCAGCTCGAAAACGCCGAGCAGCAAGTCACGCGACTGGCCGCCAAGGGATACCCCGCCCGGATGATCCGGTTTGAGGACTCCCGGAAGCGGGCCTGGTACACGGTGCGCATCGGCGACTACCCGGACGCAGCAGCGGCTCGGACCGCGGCGGACGAGTTTGCATACCGTGAACGGATGCCGAGCGCGGTGCGACCCATCGGAAGCCTTTGAACCCGGTTTTGGTTTTAATGACCTGCCGCTTGTGCGTGTCGGCATGCACAAGCGGCTTTTTTTTGATACAAAACGATCCATCTATGGAACTCATTGTTTCAATCGCATCATGAAAATGAGCCGGCCTAAAACCATTCAAATTGATATTTCAACCAGTTAACAGGGCGGAGAGCCCTGGTACGATGTTAGCAGAGCCTCGGTTCTATCGAAGCTTAGTTCGTCATGCCAACCCATCAAGGTGACCGAGATGAAATCTGAAGCCTGTATGGCGCCGGACCTCTCCCGGGTTTATGACGTGCTCGTCGTCGGCGGCGGCAATGCCGCGCTGTGTGCGGCCATGACGGCCCGGGAGGCGGGTGCCAGTGTGCTCCTGATCGAGAGCGCACCCAGGGAATTCCGCGGCGGCAACAGCCGCCATACGCGCAACCTGCGCTATTTCCATGACAGCGGCAACCGGCACCTGACCGGACCTTACCTCGAAGACGAGTTCTGGAACGACCTGTTGCTGGTGACCAAAGGCCAGACCAACGAGGAACTGGCCCGGTACGCCATCCGCGAATCCAAGAACATCGGGTTGTGGATGGAGCAGCACGGCTGCCGCTTTCAACCGGCCATGCGCGGAACCCTGCATTTGGCCCGCACCAACGCCTTTTTCCTGGGGGGCGGCAAGGCGCTCATGAACGCCTACTACGCTTGCGCAGAGCGCCTGGGGGTGGAGATCCTATACGAGGCCACGGCCGAGGATCTCGATCTTCGCGAGGGTTTCTTCACCTCCGCCGCCTTCGATCACCGCGGGGCGCGGCGCACGGCTCGGGCCCGGGCCGTGGTGCTGGCCTCCGGCGGATACCAGGCCAACCTGGAGTGGCTGAAGCAGTCCTGGGGGCCGCCGGCCGAGAATTTCATCATTCGCGGCACCCCGTACGACAAGGGACGCATGCTGCGGGTGATGCTGGACCAGGGCGCGCAGACGGTCGGCGACCCGCGGCAGGGCCATGCGGTCGCGATCGACGCGCGGGCGCCCAAGTTCGACGGGGGCATCGTCACGCGCCTGGACTGCGTGCCGTTCGGGATCGTGGTCAATCGCGACGCCCGGCGGTTCTACGACGAGGGCGAAGAGTTCTGGCCGAAGCGCTACGCCATCTGGGGGCGGCTCGTGGCCCAGCAGCCGGATCAAGTCGCCTACTGCCTGATCGACTCCAAGTCGATCGACCTGTTCATGCCCTCGGTGTTTTCGCCGATCGAGGCCGGCTCCATCCGCGACATGGCGGCGCGGCTGAAGCTCGACCCGGCTGCGCTGGACGATACCGTACAGGCCTTCAACGCCGCCACGAGACCTGGATCCTTCGACCCGGCTGCGCTGGACGGCTGTGCGACAGAGGGGATCGAACCGGCCAAGAGCCACTGGGCGCGGCCGCTGGACACCCCGCCGTTCTACGCCTATCCCCTGCGGCCCGGGATCACGTTCACCTACTTGAGTCTGACCGTGAACCGGCGGGCCCAGGTGATCATGCAGGGCGGCGCGCCGGCGGAGAACATTTTCGCGGCCGGCGAGATCATGTCCGGAAACATCCTGGGCCAGGGCTACATGGCCGGCTTCGGGATGACCATCGGCACGGTGTTCGGCCGGATCGCCGGAAAGGAGTCGGTGCGCTATGTCGTCGAGCGTCTTAAAAGAAGCTGATCGGGTCATGACCATCTGCAACGCCTGTCGCTACTGCGAGGGGTTCTGCGCGGTGTTTCCGGCCATGGAGCTGCGCCGGACCTTCACGGCGGCGGATCTCAAATACTTCGCCAATCTCTGCCACAACTGCCGCGGCTGCTACTACGCCTGCCAGTACGCCCCGCCGCACGAGTTCGGTCTGAACGTGCCGAAGGCCCTGGGCGAGCTGCGGCTGGAAACCTACGCGCAGTTCAGCTGGCCGTCGGCGTTGAAGGGGCTGTTCCTGAACAACGGCCTGGTGGTCGGCCTGGTGGCCGCGTTGAGTGTTGCGGTCGTGGTGCTGCTGACCCTGCTGTTCAAGGGCCATGCGGCCTTCTTCGGGACCCACACCGGCGCCGGAGCCTTTTACCGGGTGGTGCCCTACACGGCCATCCTGCTGCCCTTTACGGCCCTGGGGGTCTTCATTCTGGTCAGTCTGTGGAAAGGGGTTGCCAACCTCTGGCGCGAAACCGGCGGGCAACCATTGGAGCTGCGCGATCTGAAAGCGCACCGCCAGGCCGTCTGGGACGTGCTGCGGCTGCGCTACCTCGAAGGCGGGGGCGAGGGGTGCAACTATCCGGACGAGCGCTTCAGCATGGTTCGGCGCTATTTCCACCACGCGGTTTTCTACGGATTCATGCTGTGCCTGGCCTCGACCAGCATCGCCTTCTTCTACGACCATTTTCTATGCCGGCCGGCGCCGTACCCCTTCTGGAGCTGGCCGGTGGTGCTGGGAACCGTCGGCGGGCTGGCGCTGCTGGCCGGCAGCGGCGGGATGCTTTACCTGAAAAAGCACATGGACCGGGCGCCGGCCTCGCCGGAGGGCTTCGGCATGGACATCGCCTTCACGGCGCTGCTCTTCCTGACTAGCCTCACCGGGATGCTGGTGCTCATGTTCCGGGAGACGGCCGCCATGGGCACCCTGTTGACGGTCCACCTCGGGTTCGTGCTCGGGCTCTTCGTCAGCATGCCCTACGGCAAGTTTCTGCACGCCGTCTACCGTTATGCGGCCCTGGTCCGCCACGCGCTGGAGCAGAAACGCGGAGGGGTTTAGCGGGACCATGCGCCTATCGACGAGGTGCTCGCCGAGGGAGTGTTTTCCCTGCGGGAGTGGCTTCCAGCCACGACCGTATCGCGGCAAGATACCGCTCCCACAAAAAAAAGCGCAGTGCCGGCCGATGCTTCTTCAGCAACTCGTTCGATTTACGGTGTCAGCAGCGCCTGCTTCAAGGCATCGGCGACCACGGAGGGCCCGCCCTTCACCTCACCGCCGGCCCGGAAGGAGAGGCGGCCTTGGATGTAGACCCGCCACAAGGCGTCGGTGATCATTTCGGCCCCGGCGGGTTCTCCCAAGTATGCCAGCATCATCGCCGCGGACAGGATCTGGGAGACGGGGTTAGCGAGGCTGCGGCCGGCGATGTCCGGCGCAGAGCCGTGGATCGGTTCGAAATAGGCGATGCGCTCGCCGATGTTGGCCGAGGGGCACATCCCCAATCCGCCGATGGTGGCCCCGCCGAGATCGCTCAGGATGTCGCCGAACAGGTTTTCGGTCACGATCACCTGGAAGTGATGGGGGCGGCTGACCAGCGCGGCCGCGGCCGCATCGACGTACAGGCATTCGGCCGCGACCTCCGGGAACTCCTCGGCCACCTTCAGAAAAATTCTGCGGAAGAAAGCGAAGGAGCGCAGCACGTTGCTCTTGTCGACGAGCGTGACCCGCCGGCGGCCGTCTTCCGGGGTCCCCCGTTTTTTCTCCAGGGCTGTCTTGAACGCGAACCGGGCGATGCGCTCGCAGCCGCGGGCGGTCATGAGCAGGCTGTCCGTCGCCGCCTGGGGGGTCACCAGGCCCACGCCCCGCGAGAGATAGAGCCC
>JALOPB010000367.1 GCA_025454115.1 Desulfobacterales bacterium
CCGCAGGGCGATCTCCCCCGTTTTCTTCGCCATGGCTTCGATTTGAGTCATGCAGCCGCCGACACTTCCATAGCCCAAGGCCGTGTCGATAAAATTGAAAAGCGGCACATTGGCCGCTTGCGACACCCGTTTCATAGTGGCCGCCGTAGAGAATATCCGCCCGTCGACGTCTCTTTGAAAGCCGATATAGATGATGGCCGTTGAGGCCGGCAATGCGGACACGTTATCGAGCAGCCTGCTCAGGGGCTGGCCGGTCAGGTCGATCAACTCCAGCTCCCCTTCGTAATTCTGAAAGGCGCGGTGGAAAAGCGACAGCAAGTATTCATCAATCATGCTGGTGCCCGCCACGGCGGCAATCCGCTTGAGACCCGGTTGAACTCGGCGCGCCAGATCGATCGTGCCGGCGATATCCAGCGTCAACGCCGTTCCAGTGACATCGTTCCGGTGCTCCAACCGCTTGCCCCCGTGAGCCACCTCGCCGCAATAAACAACCGGTATTCCGGGAAAGATGGTGTCGCGCGTTCGCAGGACAAAACTCAAGCTGGAAGGCGCCACGGGAATGAGCAGATCAATTTTCATGCGGCTGAACTTTTCCATCAGGAACTCGGCCAAATATTGTTGCCGAGACCCATCGGGAAAAAGATACAGGTCGAGGCTTTCGCCGAAAAGCGTAACTTCATTTTGACGGGTTTCGTCGAACTTGGATCTTAGTGCGTTGTAGATCGTCCGGTAGGCATGGGCCGTCCAGGCTTCTTCGGGAAAAACAACCAGAACGTTTTTGACTCCCGCAGCATCTAAGCCGCGGGCATGCAGCATGCAAATGCAGACGGCCAGCGCACAGCAGAAACAAACTCGTGCGGGCATGAAGGATAGGAAGGAAGAGCGCATGCTATCCTGAACCCTGAACCCTTTAACCTGTGTGGTTACCGAGCTTCTATTATTTTTTTCTTACAAAGACAACATCGAAACGTTGCCCCATGGCCGCCTGGAAATAAACCCCCGCGAGCCGATCGCTGCGGGGATCGTAGCGTAACTCGTAAGTTGACCCCGGATAGCCGGCGTCGCGCAGCTCGATGAAGAGCGTAGCCGTGTCTCCGACAACGGACACTTCGGCCCTGGAGACGTTGATCGGCCGGGGATTCAGGTAGACCGCCTCCACGCGTCCGCCAGGCTCGATCCTGCGGACCGATATCACATAGCCGCCGTCCGGTCGCACCCAGTCGCCGATGAGCCGCTGCAAATCAATCTTCGCGGCAGCGACCGAAGGACGGTTGGCGCTTCCCAGCTCGGACGATGAGGGCGAGCGACCTCCCCAAAAAATATATGCCGCCGCCAGCACCACCAGTCCTGCAATGGTTACAAAAAGGATCGGCTTTAGCATGGATCCTGTTCGGCTAACCTTCTGATGTGGATGCACTCGTTTGGCTTTAGCTGGTCTCATTCAGAACCTTTTGAATTTAAATGAAAACATCCCCCGAGGATTTGCTCACTACGGAGCCAGCTGCTTTCTCCTTTGGTTTCGAGCCGCCTCCAGCAGTTCATGCCCGATGCGTTGGGACGGGTGCGCGGCGATCATTTTCTCGGCCACCTGTTCGGCCAGGGAGAACCTTGCACGTTTGATGTAAAAATCCGCTAAGGCGTATAAGAAATCAAGATCTTGTGGCTCGAGCGAGAGTGCCTTCTTCAAAGCGTCTTCCGCTTCGCGGTCCCGCTTCACGACTTGGAGCAGGAGCCCGTAGTTGTATTGAACCCGAGCCCGTTCCGGCATGCCGGCCGCCGCTTTTTCCAAATAAACCGCGGCCTCAGCGAACTTCTGCTGTTCGGCCAGCAAAAGCCCCAGCGAGTAGGCTGCATCGAAGAGTTGGGAATGCGCGGCCACGACCTGCCTGAACAGGGCTTCGGCTTCGGCCTTCTGCCCCAAGCGGTCGTAGAGCATGGCGAGATTTACCTTCGCCGGGTAGGATTGGTCGTCGATTTTGATCGCCGCCCGAAAGTTATCGATCGCTGCCTGGGGCCGGTTCAGCTCGACATCGAGGTTTCCCAGGTTGAAGCGGCCGAAGACGAAGTCGCCCGAGTACGCCATGGCGGCGATGTACTCCTCAAGCACCCGCTCGAACATGCGGCGCTGGTCATCCGCGAGCAACCGGCTCGGCGGCCCCGCCAATCGCGTGGCCGCCTCGATGCGGACGGCCTTGACCGGGTCGTAGAGCATGGGGGCGATCAGGCGGAGCAGATGCCCGGGGTCGGCCGACTGCAGATGGGCCAGGGCCGTGCGCCGAATCAGCGCTTCGCCGTCCATCAGCGCCCGACTGAGGGCTCCGGCAGCGGCCTCTCCGCGATAGCCCGCCAACAGTTCCAGCGCGGTGGCGCGCACGATCACGGGGTAGAGCGGATCTTCGGCCAAACGGACCAAACTTTCCTCAGCGCCCGGCTGCCGTTGGCGGCCGGCCTGGAGGACCTCGCCGTAATGGGGGCGCCGGCCGGGGCCGTACCACTTGGTGACGGTTTCGTCGGCCCAGCGGCTGGTTTTATCGACATGGCAGCGGATGCAGGCATCGGGCACGCCGAGCTTGACGCTGAGGTCCGGCCGAGGGATGCGGATGCTGTGATCCAGCCGGTAGTGAACCCCCATGTAATAGCGCCCGGGCATATGGCACTGGATGCATTCCGCGCCGGTGCCGACCTCGAAAAGCACCTTTTTGCCGTCCGGCGATTTGATCGGGTTGCCCGTTTCACCTTTTTTCTTGTGGAAGTGATGCGCCTTGGTGTCGTACTCCGACTCCCGGTGGCATTGCAGGCACAGGGCATTGCCTTCCTTCACGCGCTTGATGCTGTGGACGTTGTGGCAGTCGCCGCAGCGCACGTCCCGCGCGTACATCTTGCTCTGCGTGAACGAGGCGTACGCGTACACCTCCTCCAGAATCTGGCCGTCGGCGAAATAGAGATCCGGCGTGAGCAGGCTCGGCAGCATGGTGTCGAGCAGGTCGGGCTCGATGTGGGTATAATCCCCCAGGATCGCCCGGCGGGAATGGCACGGCGCGCACAACTCCACGGCTTCGCGGGAGTTGAGCTTGGAAGTGCGCACGGGAAGACCGAAGTTTTCAACCGGCAGCCGCGCCATGTCCGGAAGCTCGGCCCACTTCACGTGCTTCGATCCCGGGCCGTGGCAGGCCTCGCAGCCGACGTTGATGTCCGACCAGGTGGTCCGGTACGTGTCGGTCTGGATGTTGTAGTTCTTCTTGAGGTTGGTCGAATGGCACGCGGCGCACATGCCGTTCCAGTTCTGCGCCGCGTTGGTCCAGTACAGCCAGTCCTTCGGGTCGATCGTCTGGTCCGGGTAGAGATGGTACCAGCGCTCGGCCTTCACATCCCAGGCGATGGGCAGGCATTGCATGCGGCCGCCGGGAAACGGGACCAAGTACTGCTGGAGCGGGTTCCAACCGAAAGTGTGCGTA
>JALOPB010000062.1 GCA_025454115.1 Desulfobacterales bacterium
CAGAAGTTCGACGGAATGCCGGAGAGATTGACGTATTTCATTTCAGGCGAATTGGCCGCGTCGGCGAGATGGTAAATCTTGAGGTGCTTTTTCACCGACTCGACGCCGGGTTTGGGCGAGCCGTCCACGAGGAAGGAACGAAAGGGCATCCAAGTACCGAAGGTGGTGGGGCGCACGACGAAATATCCCGCGGGCACTTCGCCTTTGTAGTCGGGCGGCAGGATCAGATACTTTCCGCCTTTGCCCCGATCTTCGCCTGTGATGCCAATGTCCGCCACCCACTTATACCAGAAGTCATCAATCAGACCCAAGACCATCGGCGGCACCTCGACAACCAGCGGCCCTTTGTGGGTATCCAGCCAGATGAAGCTGTAAACGGTGTTGTCGTTGGCGGTCAGTTCCACAGTCTTCGAGTCCACCAGGTTTTCCCAGATCACGTCCGTCGTGTTGACCGGGCCATATGACCGGAGCGAATCGCGCATGGCGGCCTGATTGACAATCGGAAGCGCCAACAGATACGCCTGCAATGCCCGCGGGCAATAATGCGGCAGTGACGAGCCACATGATCCGCGCGTCCTCGGCGGCGCAGCCGGTGATGAGGGCCACGGCGATGGCAGCGGCCAAGGCTGCGATCCGCCATGTCTTTCGAATTTTTTTCATGCGTCTTTAATCCTTTCTGCAGTGAAGTCTCAGGCCATGCTCCTGCGAGACAAACCAAAGGGTTCACGACCATCGAGATTTTTTCAGTTCACACGCGCGATCGCCGGCGGCTGCCAGGTGGCCTCGTCCGGAGGCAGCACGGAAGGTGGTTCAGCCTTGGGCCATTAGAGCCGCATAACCAGTTAGATCGGTCCATTCGGTGCCGGCAGCCAGTTGGATTCATTGTCCTTTTCCGGCGGATCGTTCCGAATACGAAGCGTGAGAGCCGTCTGCGTTTTTCTCCGGTTCGGCAACCTCGGCGAGTTGATCAGATAACGCACCTGCCAGCGCAACCAATCCAGCGGATAAAAATGGGTGACGATTTTCTGGTTTCTATTTTCATTCTGCCTCTCGGTTAGGCTGCTCCGACAAACCGCACCTCGATGATGGTGATGTCATCCGGCATCCGAATGGCGTTGGAAAATTTCAAAAGCCGCTCCTCCAGCGCCGGCATCGAGAGCGGCGATCGTGGATAGTCCATTTCTTGAAGCAATCCCACCAATCCGTCGACGCCCAGTATCTCTCCAGCAGCATTGTGGATCTCAAAAGCACCGTCGCTGAACAGCAGCATGGCGTCGCCGCGCTCAAGGCGCAGACCGTGGCTGCTATAGCCGACGCCCTGCATGATTCCTAACGGTAGCCCTGACAGATCGATCTTTTGAATTCTGCCGCTTCGGCAGCCGATCAGCGGTGGGGGCCCACCGGCAGTAGTCAGCCACAAACTACCATTCGTTGCGTCGATTACTCCGCAGACCGCCGTGGCAAACGATACGTCGCCGCCGAAGACTTTCACGAGTTCATTGTTGACGGTGCTTGCAAATTCAGACGGTTCCGCCAATAGAGAATGGAAGCGTTCCCACAACAGGCTCAGGTGCATCGTGTATAGCGCTGCGGCGATCCCGTGGCCTTCCATGTCCGCCGCCATGAATCCGTATCGGTTTTCATCGAGTGGTTGGATGGCGTAAAAATCCCCGCTTACGATATCTTGCGGCACCATACGGGCTGAAAACCTCAGGCGCGGGTCTTCCGGAAGCGCCAGTCCCAGAATGTGTTGCTGTATTTTTTGTGCGCGTTGAAGATCGACCAGTATCGGCGAAACATCCCGAAAGGTCTCGACGCCGCCGATGATGTGGCCGTCGGAGTCCATGATTGGAGCGGCGGTCACCTGCATGGGGATGCGGCGGCCGTCCTTGGCCTTGGCGAAAACGATCACCGGCACCTGCGTAACCGATCCGGTGATCATGGACCGATGCAGGGGGCAATGCTCCTCGCCGCACAGCCGGCGGCCGTCCTTGTCGATATGGCAGAGAACGTCTTCGAGGCACATGCGTCCGATCACGTCTTCGGGCTTCCAGCCCGTAATGCGCTCGGCAGATGGGCTCCAAAAGGTGATGCGCCGGTTCAGGTCGCACACGTAGACGCCATCGCTCAGGCTTTCCAAAATGCGGTCGTGGGATACCAGTAGCTCGTCCATTACGGTCTCATCGACGTTAGTGCTTTCTCAACCATTTGGCGCCGGCTCACGGCGGACGGGCTCCGGAATCATGGATCGAAATCACCATTGGAGGGGTCTTTGGAGACGTACCGACCGCCTTGGCAGACGGCACGGATGGCCGGGATCAGATCGACCACCGCCCTCCGCTTCAGCACAAACCCCTCCGCGCCGGCCGCGGCAACCTCATTGACTGCCGCCGGGTCTTCGTGAACGCTCAAGATGATGATTTTGATGCCGGGGTGCCGCTGCTTCAGCAAGCGCACCACGTTGCCGCCTGCTGAAACCGGAAACGAAATGTCGGCAATGACCAGGTCGGGAAGCACTCTTTTGACGGCCTGGATCAGCGAAGCCTCATCGGCCACCATCAGGACCGATTCCACCTCGGTTTCGAGCATTCGGCGTATCCCTTCGAGCATGACCGAGTGCTGATCCGCCAAAACGACGCTTTTACAGCCCATGAAACGATCTTTCGGCCGGCGAATAGAGGTTTCATTCCTGGAGTCCGTGAAAAACCTATTTCCAACATAACGGATCGGAAAAGGAAAAGAGACTGGGAAAACTACTAGGTTTTCAATGAAAATTTTCTAGGCGGGGATTACGGGGACACTATACCGTGCTTGACGGCGTATTGCACCAGTTCGGCGCTGGTTTTGATCTTGAGCTGCTCCATCATGCGGTATTTGTGGAATTCGGCGGTGCGGGTCGAAATATTCAACAAAACCCCGATTTCCTTGGTCGATTTCCCTTCGGCCAGAAGTTGCAGCACCTCACGTTGGCGGGGACTCAACGCATCAGCCGTTCCCAGCTGGCGAAGTTTGCCTTTTTGGTAGGAACCGATGAGCTCTCCAGCGATCATGGGGGTCACATACGTACGCCCCTGAATGGCCTCCTGGAGCGCCGTGATCAACTCTTGTGGTGCCGAGTGTTTCAGTACGAACCCGGAAGCACCGGCATCGAAGCCGCCGGCGGCATAGCTTGCTTCCGAATGCATGGTTAAAAATACGATTTTGATGCGGGCGTCCGTCTTCTTGATATGCCGGCAGGCATCTATCCCGTTGAGACCCGGCATCGAGATGTCGGCCACCACCACGTCGGGCCTCAGCCGTTCGGCCTCGGCCACCAGGGTGCGGCCGTCCTCCACGGCGCCCACGATTTCAAACATGGGCTCCAGGAGACCGCGCAGGCCTTCCAGCACGATTTTATGGTCATCGGCCAGCAGTATGCGTGGTTTTTTCATGAAAGCCCCTCCGATAGAACTCCGGGCTCCTCTTGGGGTGCCTCCGGTTTTAGAGGCACTGTGACATCGATGATGGTTCCTTTTTCAGGCTCGGATGTGATGCGATGCTTCCCATTAACGATTCGCACCCGTTCGCGGATGCTTGAAAGCCCCAAACCCGGCTTCTTACGGACTTCGGCGGGATCGAACCCGATGCCGTCATCCCGGATGGACAATTGGATGGCGCTATCGCTTGCGTTGAGGCAAACGGCAGCGCGGCGAGCGCATGCATGCTTGGCAATGTTATTGAGGCTCTCCTGAATGATGCGGTAGATGGACAAGGAGACATCTTTCGGGAGAACCTCGGGGATATTATCGTCATTAAATGTCACCTCGATGCCCTCCTGGATCGAGAACCGATTGCATTCCGCTTCGACGGCTTTCGTCAGCCCCAGGTCTTCCAGGATCGATGGGTGCAGCCGGCGGGAGAGATGGTGGACGTCGGCTGCGATCCGAATGGTTTGGTCCCTCAGGCTGCGCAGGTGCTGGAGGATGGATTCTTTCCTGTCCTCAATACGGGGTTCCAATTTTCCGATCTCGATCGCCAGCGCGGCCAACCGCTGGGACAAATCATCGTGAAGCTCGCGCGCCAGACGGCGCCGCTCCGCCTCTTGTCCCAGTATCATCCGTCCGGTCAGGCTTTGAAGCTCTCGCTCACGCTCCCGAATGGTGGATTCGGCCTCGATGTGTTCGGTGATATCGCGCGCCGCTGCATAGATCAGGTCGCCGGCCGCCGCCGCGCTCCACATTATCTGACGGTAAATCCCGTCTTTCCTGCGGTAGCGGTTGGTAAAATCGAGAATCTGGCCTCCGTCTGACAAGGCACGCATTGCCTTACGGGTGGCGGCGACGTCCTCGGGGTGGACCAATTCCAAAAAGGGTTTGGACAAAAGCTCTGCCAGGCCGAAGCCCAGGGTGTTTTCCCAGGCGGGGTTCAAGCGCAGAAAATAGCCCTCGGTATCGGCGATGCACAAGAGATCCAGGTTCATGCTGAAGAACTTGTCCAGCTCTTCCTTTTTTCGTCGAAGATCCCCCTCGGCCGCACGCCTGCGATTCCTTTGAGCCAACAGTACAAAGATCAAAAACGACTGCCCTACGAGAAAGACGAGGCCTCCGAGAATGTAATACTTGAAATCCCAGAAGGTCGGCTCACGGTTGATGACGATGCTTCCCGCAGGCAGGTCATTCTCGCTGAGGTTCCAGCGCCTGAGCTGCCGCCAATCGAACATGGACAAATGGGGAATATCCAGGACAGCAGGGATGGTATCTGCAGGTTGGACTCCATTGAGGATGTCGAGCGCCAGTTGCGCGGCCTTGGTTCCAATGTACTCGAAGCTGATCAGAGAGCCCCCGACGATGCCGTGGCCGAGCATGGGATCCAACAGGCCGAAGACCGGCGCCCTGGAGGCCCGGCTGAGCTTCTCGCCGACCTCTCGGGCGGTGAAGATCGCCCCGGTCACATCTTCTTGGAAAACCGTAAATAGGACGATGCTGCCGGCGGGCGCGTCGGATAACGTTTCCAGGATCCCATCCAGCGGCACGTCGTTCAAAAAGCGGAATTCGACCACGGGTTCCCATTTCTTCGAATTCAAACGCACCTTGTGTTCCACCCATCGATCCAAGGGATGGGTTCCGCTCACGACGAATACGAGTTTGGCCCCGCGCACCAGTTTCAGCGCAAGCCCGATGGTTCCGTCGATATCCGGCACGACAATCTGCCGGGTGGCCGGGCAGCTCAGATGCGGCAGCTCGAAGCCTTCCGGCAAGTACAGGGCCACGATCGGGGATCCCGGAAAAATCGTGCAGCCTTCGTTGACAGCAAATAGCAGGGCCTCCGGATACAGCGTAATGACGAGGTCGATCCTGCGCTGGGCGTAGCGCTGGCGCATCAACTGCGTCATCAGTATTCGGTGCTCAGGGCCCGGATTGCGCATGAGATCAAGGTATTCGAAGAACTGGTTTCTGATTCCTATTCCCCCGGTTTCCAAGACCCCCCTGATCCCGCGGTCGGTCAATTCGAAGATGGGCGCATTGGATTCCACGCCATGCAGGATTAGAACATTTTTCTGGGACAAGTCGGCTGCGGGGGTAGGATGGTCAGCAGTTTTAACGTGGGGTTCGGGCAGTATGCCGGATGCGGCCTGGGCTTGAGATATGGCGGCAAGCTCCATCCCTGCAATCAAGGCAAGAACGAAAAAGGCTTGTAATGCCCTTAACCGCATACGCGGCCTTTCCGGTAAACTCTATGATACCCTCTGCATGTGATAGCTGTAGAATGGCACTAGTTAATCGATAAGCACATATAATGGCAAGCCAAATTATGCTTGCCGATAATACAATGACGCATTCAGAATTCTGGATGTAATCAAAAAAACGAAAGAATTGGACTATCGGCCATTATCCAAGTCTTTTGGAATTTTAAAAGTTGGTTGGTGTTGGTCAGTTAATCTCAAACAAAGCGATCCTAAAGAAAGTTAGGATATCATTCTGGCAGGGTCGGAAGCCAGCTTCGATTTGTCGATTTCAGCGGCGTTTATTCGGGCTGATCAAACGCAGCGATGGGAAGCAGGAAGGGCACCGGCGCGTATCACGGGTGGCGGATTGAATAAAAGTCATTTGGCTACGCCGATCATGGTGGCCTGCATGGCGGCGATGAGTTTCGGCTCTCCACCGGCGTATGCATGTACTTCCCCCGCGCACACGGTCAGGGTGCGGCCCGGTACTTCCGAATCGGCAGGCATCAGGGTGTAGGCGGCGTACCCGCAGGCGCTGTCGACGATGATGCCGACGATGCCGGCATGGAGGTAGCCATGCTGCTGGGTCAAGGCCGCGCTGAACGGAAGCTCGATGCGGACCTCGCCGGGGCGGATCCGGTCCAGGCGGGCCCCGATCGTCTGCATGACCATTTGACGACCGAAGCTGGTCCGGATGCGCGATTCGAAGTCGGGATCAACCGCGTTGAAGTTCGGCATGGATGGATTCCGTCAGGCGAGGTTCATCAGCCAATCCAGCAGCAGCCGCACCCCGAAGCCAGTGCCGCCGGGGCCGCAGTAGGCGTCTTCTTTTTTATGAAAGGCCGGGCCGGCGATGTCGATGTGGGCCCAGCGGGTCTTGCCGACAAATTCCGATAGAAACAGAGCGGCCGAGATCGCGCCGCCGTAGCGGGAGCTGGGCATGTTGTTGATGTCGGCATACGAGCTCTTCAGAAGCTCCTTATAGTCCTCCGGCAGGGGCAGCGGCCAGCAGCGTTCATGAGTGCGGCGCCCCGACGCCACGAGGTCACTCTGCAACCGCTCGTCGCCGGCGAAGACGCCGGCGAATCTTTCTCCGAGCGCGACCACGCAGGCGCCCGTCAGGGTGGCCATGTCGACCATCACCTCGGGCTTGAAGCGCCACTCGGCGTAGGCCAGGGCGTCGATCAGGATCAGCCGTCCTTCCGCGTCCGTGTTGCCGATTTCAACCGTCTTGCCGGAGAACGTTCGCACGATGTCCCCCGGTCGGGTGGAGCTGCCGGAGACCATGTTTTCCACGAGCGGAATGACGCCGATCAGGCGGCGCTTGAGTTTCAGGCCGGCGGCGGCGATCAGTGCAGCGGCCACGGCGGCCGCTCCGGCCATGTCGCCTTTCATATCGGGCAGGGAATCGCCGGTTTTGAGGTTGATGCCGCCGGAATCAAAGGTGACCCCCTTTCCGACCAGAACCACCGGCGGGCGGCGGTCGCCGCCCGTGTGTCGGAGGACCACCATGGCGGGCCGATGGGCGCTGCCTGCGCCCACGGCCAGCAGCGCCCCCATTTTTTTCTGCTGGAGCTGCTTTTCCGCGAATACCTCGACCGCCAGTCCGTGTGCCCTGGCTTCGACAGCGATGATCTGCGCAAGCGCCTCCGGCGGTTTTTCGTTGGAGGGAAGATTGACCCATTCCCGGGCCAAGACGGTCGCGCCGCAAACCGTCTCGACTTCCGCCGGGAGTCGGCGAACATGGCCGGCCGGCTTTGCGGGCACGAGGACGTCGATGCGGCCCAACGGCTTTTTTTCCTGCCTCTCCTTGTAGCGGTCGAAAAGATGGTTGCTCAAAAAAGACCCTTCCATCATAGCCTTCAAGCCCTCGGCCGCTTCGATGCCGCAGGCGGCCGGATCCGGGGCTGCCAGCCACAAGCGTGTCATCCCCATTTGGATGGCGCGCTTGACGCTGCGGCCGGCCATCTGGCGCAACGTTTCAGCGTTGAGGGTCTCGGCCTTGCCGACTCCCTTAAAGACCACCCTTGCGGCTGCGCATTCCGGCGGTTGATACAGAATGACTTCCTGGTCCTTTTTCCCTTTGAATTCTTCTAATGCCAGAGCGCGTTTCACGAGGGCCGCGAGCACCGCATCGGAATGGATGGAGCGGTCCTCGCATACGGGGATGAAGAGGATGTTGACCTTCTGACGTTTGAGGTCGATGGTGCTGAGATGCAACATGATTTCGCTTCTCCTGTTAGCTTTGGTTTCTGTGGTGTCTGAAGCGGCAGGGCGAACTCATCGGGACGCTGTCGCAGCCGCCGCACCGCCGCCGCACTATAAGCGCGCCGGCGGACGGCTGTCAATTCCCGTGCCCGGAAATCATGTTTCATCCACCAGCTGCTTCAGGTCCGACAACCACTTCCAATTAAACGGTTCCCGGCGACAGGGCAGAACAGCATTGTTCGTGTAAAGCGGATCCGTGGCGAGGTCGTAGCGCGAAGCGTTCAGCGCCCGGTCCCACAGCGCGGTGCCCGGGATCGGCGCATAATAAGCCAGGACCGGGGTGATCCCGGCGCGCTTGACCGTGTCGATGGATCGAACAATGGCCGCTGTTTCCTGCTCCGGCAACCCCACGAGCAGGTAGGCGCCGATCTGGCGGCTGCCGAAGCCGGCGTTTTTCAGCCAGCGAACGGCCCGGTGGAACTCTGCGGCAGTGACCTTGCGGTCGAAATCGCGGTCTTCGAAAACGGCGGTCTCCAGGCCCAGCCGCAGGGTGGTGAAGCCGGCTTCGAACATGAGCCGGGCCGTTTCAGCCGTGATGCCTCGGATGTGCAGGGCGTTCGGGGTATGGAAGCGTATCCGCAGGCCGCTCCTCACGATGGCATCGAGGACCGGGACTGCATGGCCTTCCGGATCGGCGAGAAAGGCATCGTCGTACATAACGAAATCCGATACACCCCAACGGCGGTGCCAATGGGTCAGTTCCGCCACAACCGATTCGGGGCTGCGGCGCATCCGGCGCGGCTCCAGGAGATGAGCCGCACAGTACGCGCAGGCGAAAGGGCAGCCGCGCGTGGTCAGCAACGGCACATACGGAATCTGATGTTGAAGGTCGAGCGCCGGGAAGGGATAGGCGTCGAGGTGGTCGGGGTTGAAAAGCGATGAAGCCGCCCAGCCGGTGTGAGACTTCACCAGGTCCAGCACGACTGCCTCGGCGGCACCTGTGACGATCTCATCCGCCCCGCAGGATTGGCGAGCGTGCTTCGGGCAGAGCGTGGCGTAAATGCCTCCGAGCACCACCGGCGGTTGGGGGTAAACGTCCTTGATCGCCGCCACGGTTTCGCAGACTCCGGTGTACCAGTACGTCATGGCCGAGGTGACCAGGATGAGGTCCGGACGCCCGACCTCGTTGAGATCCTTCCGAAACCAGGCGGGTTCGATCCCGTAACGTGCGAAGTGACGGGCTACGTCCGGAAATTGAAACGGTTTCGGCAGCCGCGTCTTGCGATACGGTCCGCGGCCGTTGCGTGCGGCGGGATCGGTCTGCGGCGCGCTGGGGTGAAAGCGGTCCAGGCAGTCGATGAAGGACACCCGGCAGCCCTGCCGCCGAAGGATGGCGGCCAGGGTCAGAAGCCCCAACGGGCGGGCCCAGAAGTCATAGGCCGCAAAGTCGTGGATCCAGGGGTTGACCAGCAGGATGTGGGGTGTGTCATTCGTCATCATCCGTGGCGAAGTAGATCATCGAGGTTTTCTTAAGCTCCTGCCGGCTGAAAAGCAGCGTGTAGTCGTCGACGACGGCGGCCTGCGCCATTACGCGGGCCGTTTCGCGACAGGCGGCCTCATCGTCCGCATGGATCATCGTGTAGAGATTGTAAGGCCATCGCGCGGTGGGATTGCGTCGGTAGCAGTGCGAAACTTGCCGGAACGAAGCCATCACGCGTCCGACCTCATCGATGCGCTCCTCCGCGACCCGCCAGGCCGCCATGGCGTTGGCCAGGTAGCCCGTGCGCTGGTGCCGCAGCGTGGCGCCGAAACGGCGGATGACCCCGCGCTTGCAGAGACGGCGCAAGGTGTCGATCAGGGTGTCCTCGGAAAGACCGATCCGCTGTGCCAGGTGAGAATAGGGCCGGTGTACGACCGGCATGTCCTGCTGAATGGAGGCGATGACTTTTTTTTCGAGGTCGCTGAGCATGAAGTTGGGTGTTTAGGTATTTGGTATTTGGTGTTTGGTGTTTGGAAAAAATTCTCAAATGTCCAGGTGCCCTGGTGCTGAAACGGCTTGCTTCGCCTTATCCGGAAACAGACGGCCGATATCATCAGCGGTGGCCTGGCAGATCCCCCGCTCGGTGATCAGACCGGTTACCAGGCGCGCCGGAGTTACATCGAAGGCGAAATTGGCGGCCGCTGAAAGCTCCGGGCACAGCCGGACGCGTCGCTGCCCGGCGCCGTCCCAGCCTTCCACGTAGCGCACTTCGTCCGGGTCGCGCTCCTCGATGGGGATCTCGCGCCCGCCTCCGGTCAGATCCCAGTCGAACGTGCTGGATGGCAGCGCCACGTAAAACGGGATGGCGTTATCGCGGGCGGCCAGCGCCTTGAGGTAGGTGCCGATCTTGTTCGCGACGTCGCCGCCGCGGGTGGTTCGGTCGGAGCCGACGATCACCAGATCCACCTGTCCCTGTTGCATGAGATGGCCGCCGGCGTTGTCGGTGATCACGGTGTGTCGGACACCGTACTGGCCGAGTTCCCAGGCGGTCAGACGGCTGCCCTGATTCAGCGGTCGGGTCTCGTCCACCCATACGTGGAGGTCGATCCCGCGGTCGACGGCAGCGTAAATGGGGGCGGTGGCCGTGCCGTAGCGGATGCAGGCCAACCATCCGGCGTTGCAATGGGTCAGGATATGAACGGTTTTTCCGTTGCGGGCGCGGCTGAGGGATTCGATGATCGGCGAACCGTACGCGCCGATCTTGCGGCAATTTTCGACTTCCTCTTCGGCAATGGCTGCAGCGGCAGTGCGGGATTGCGCCACCCGCTGCCGCCCGTCGGATTCGCCGGCCAGCGCCTGCCAGACGCGGTCGACCGCCCAGGCCAGGTTTACTGCCGTCGGTCGCGTCGCCCGGAGCTGCCTGGCCGCACTCTCCAGGTAATCGATTCCCAGATTACGCTCGGCGGCCTGGCGCGCTGCGAGATACAAGCCATAAGCTGCCGTGACGCCGATAAGCGGCGCCCCCCGCACCGTCATGGTTGAGATGGCGCGGATGGCGTCATCGACGGTGGCCAGCGGTTGGATGATGAATTCATGGGGCAGCCTGCGCTGGTCGATGACCTTTACTTCGCCGTCCGCTTCGTCCAGCCAGATCGAACGAACCGGTTGGGGGGTAGGTTTTGGCTTGTGAGCATCCATGGTGAGATCCGAACGTATGGGAAGGGGCTTCCTATCGGCTCAAGACCCATTCGCGCATAACGTCGCCTTCCAGGATGTGCCGCTGGAAAACCTGCTGGATTTTGTCACGATCCATCTTCTGATAAACAACGGGTTCGGACCCTTCCACGGCCACGGTGACATTCGGCTCGCTCGTGCAGTTGCCCGTGCAACCGGCGGCCAGAATCTGGATGTCGGGGCGGTTGGAAGTCGACAATTCGCCCAGAAGAGCCTGCATCACCTCTCGGGCCCCGGCCGCGATGCCGCAAGTTCCCAGGTGTACGCTGATCGCGATACGGGGTTTAGCCAGGCGCAGCGCCATGGTGGCGGCGGTTTGTTGCTTAATGCGTTTCAGGTCCTCAACCGTCAGCTTAGACATCGGCTTCCTCCATCGGCGGGGTCCGGTTCGCACCGGCGGCCAGTTCATCGAGTGCGCGACGCAACAGATCCGACACGTGGCGCAGAACCGTCGGGTCGACCAGGGAAAGATCCCCCAGTTCCATTTTGAGGTCCCGGGTGTCCAGGACCCATTCTCTTCCATCTACCTTGTGAGTGTAGCGAAAGTCAATATGAGGATTCCCCACGATCAGCGCTTCCAGGGTGGCCGCCATATCGCCGAGAGGAGCGCGGTCGATATGGCTGCGGCGGAACGTCGCCGTTACCCGCGTTCCTTTGTTGCGCCGCGTTTGCACGCGGATGTCTCCTTCGCAACGCCGGGCCGCTGCGGCGAGCAGCGACAACCCCAGGCCCACGCGGCGGGTTTTGCGGGTGGTCCGGAACGGGTCGTCGAGGTGCTTGGCTTTTTCTGGGGGCATGCCGCGGCCGTTGTCTTCCACGGACAGAGACAGGCGGTCGTCGGCGCTGGATTCCTCAACCCGAATGAGCAGATGATCGGCCCCGGCGCGGATACCGTTCTCGGCGATATCCAGGATGTGCAGCGACAGCTCATGCATTCAAAGAATCCTTCTGCCGCGAACTCCCTTAAGCGCCCGGGCCACTTCCGCAAGGGTTGGGGCGGCCATCCGGAACACCGTGCAGGCGCGGCCGATATCGTCCAGGCGGTGGGCATCGGAGGATGTGATGCAAGGTCGGTTGGCGATGCCGGGCAGCATGGTTCGGGCAACGGCCGGCGGAATTCGATAGGACACCTCGACGCCGTCGAGGTCCAGGTCCGCCGGGATGAACCCGAGCTGGTTGAGGATGCCGTTGGCCGGTCGGTCCACGTGGGCGGCCAGGCTGAGGCCGTTCAAGGCATGCGTGGCGCGGACGATATCCGTCAGCCCCAACCGGGTCGCCCCGATGAGCCGGCGAGGGTTCTCGCCAAGCACTTCGTCGGCCTCGGTGGCGACAATCTGATAGCCGAAAAGCTCCGGCCGGTTTTCACCGGACAGATGGGCATAGACGATGGCCTGCATGGCGAGCGCCTGCTCGGGCTCCCCAAAAAGAGCGAGCACATGCACTTCCTCCCGAGAGCAGATCTCGAGGCCGGGCAGCACGCAGACCCCGTTGCGACGTCCCTCGCGCATGACGACGGCGGTGTTTTCGGCCGAGTTGTGGTCGCAGACGGCGATCAGGCCCAGATGAACCTCCCGGCTGCGCCGAATGATTTTCCGCGGGCTCATTTCCAAGTCCGCACAGGGCGACAGGCAGGTGTGAACATGCAGGTCGGCCTTGAATTCCTTCAGCAACGGACCTTCTCCCGGCAGATCGGTTCAGCCCGGCGGCGGGGCTCCCACACCGAGCGCATACAACTCGCCGGCCAATTCGTACGCCGAGCGGTTCCACCGCAGGATCGGGATGTTTTCCTGATCGGCGCGTTTCAAGGTGTCCGGATCCGGCGGGCGATCGCCGGTGAGGATCACGGCCGCCATTTCCCGCAACACGGCAACCGCCACGATGTTCTGATGCCCCTGGACCGTCAGCCATACGCATCCGACGGGCGCATGGGCCATGACGTCGCTGAGCAGGTCTCCGCAATACCCGCCGTGGATTTCACGGTCAAGGCCGTTTGCCCCGGCGGCCGTTTCCAGCTGGAACCAGTCCATGATCTGCCTGACCTTCATCAGTCCTCTCCTCGGCTCTTATCCGTTGACGGATTCACCCGCGGGCGACGGTTGGGATGCTTGCGGGCCTGCTGCCAGATGCAGTCCTTCAGGGCGGCCGATCCCCGGACGACGTCTTCCGCAAACGTCCGGCAGTCCGGCGCTCCGCACGCGCCGCAGTTCCGGCCCTCGATATGATCCAGAATCGCCTCAATCTGCTGGGCCTCCTCAAGCGACAGCGCCGGTCGGCAGGCGCCGAAAAGCCGGGTCAGTTCCCGGGGGTCGTGCGGGGGGTGGAACCGCCCCTTTTCATAAAGGCGCAGAATGGTATCGCGGGGCAGGCGCCGGCCCAGGCCGAAAACGCCGATCATTTTCTGGACATTGCGTTTGGCGATGTAGGGGTCGACGGCCGTGAGCACGCCGCCGAGGCAGCCTTCGCGGCAGGTGCGGAACTCGATGTATTCGAAGTCCTTGAGAATCCCCATTTCGATTTTGTGCAGATAGGCGACGGTCTCTTTCAGACCGTGTACGGACAGGGATTTCTCGATGTCCATATTGGAAATCTCGCCGCCGGACATGGCCCCGAGAGCGGCGTTCCCGCTGGTGCAGGTCTCAAATTCATAGCCGCTTCCGGAGTACGGTATCATGTCGGAATCGAGAATCTGTTCCACCTGGCGCGCCAGCTCGGAATAAAGTTCGTTGATTCCGATCGCGGCTTCGGGGTGTTCGGGCGGCATTCCCAGCCGATGCGGACGGGCTTCGGCCTTGGTGGGGCAGGGATTGATGAAATACAGAGTGACCGACCGGCCCTGCGCGGCATGGGCGGGGATGATCTGCTTCTTCACTTCTTGAGCCATGAGAGCCACCGGTCTCAGCACCGGCAGGACATGGGGCAGAAGGCTGGGAAACTGATAGGCGATGAGCCGCACGACAACCGGGCAGACCGGGGAGATCAGCGGCCAGGGACTGGCCCGCGAACACCGGTTGCGCCGGATGAACTCCTCCGCCGCATACTGGTACATTTCCAAAAAGAACGACATATCCACCGTATGGTGGAAACCCATGCGGTGAAGCCCCAGCAGAACGCCACCCGGCATCACACCGGGAAACTGGGCGTACAGCACGGGAGAGACCAAGGCGATCGCCACGTGATCCCGGCCGATGCCGTCAAACCCGATGGTGGTCGCACTCACGGCTCCGGCCGGACAGACGCGGATGCAGGCCCCGCAGCCGATGCACTGGTCGACGAGGCGGATCGATTTTTGATGCCGGATGCGGATGGCCTTGGTCGGGCACACCCGCAGGCAGGCGGCGCAACCCGTACAGCGCGCCTCCTGGAAGCGGACATAAGGAGTGGCGTGCCGAACGGCGTCCATGGCCTTCATCCTCCGGTCGTCAGGTAAAACCGCATCCGAACCCGGGTGCCCTTGTCCAAGCGCGATTCGATCGCGATGTCGTCCGCATTCTTTTTCATGTTCGGCAAGCCCATGCCGGCGCCGAATCCCATTTCGCGCTGTTCATCCGAGGCCGTGGAATAACCCGGCTGCATGGCGAGTTCGATGTCGGCAATGCCAGGCCCATCGTCACTGATTTCCAGGCTCAAAACGCCGCGGTCCAGATCCATCAACAGATGGCCGTCGCCGCCATGCATCACCACGTTCATTTCGCCTTCGTAACAGCAGACAGCGATTCGGCGGATCAAAGCGGGATCCCAATGCATCGACTTGAGCAGATTTTGGATATGGATGGCTGCTTCGCCGGCATGGACATAATCCCGCGCTTTGATGAAGAAGGATTTTTTGAGACTGGCCATGGACCGGATATTACCGGTGTCCGTCAAGCCCTGTCAGGCCGAGGGCGTGCAACCTGCCGCAGCAGACAAACATCGAGTAGGGGCTCGAAAAGAGCAAGATCCCCTCCGCCTTGGCCACCGTCAGCACCTCCGGCGCCGGCCGTTTTCCTCGGACAAAAACGACGGCGACGACGCCGGCGATCTTGGCTGTCCGGATGGTCTGGATCGTCGTCAGTCCGGTCATGAGCAGGGTGCCGTCGGCCGGTCGGGCGAGCACGTCGCTCATGAGATCGCTGGCGCCACAGCGGGTGATTTCACCGTCTAGGCCGTCCTCTGCATTTAACAGCGTTGCATCTAGCTCGGACGCTATTTCGGATAGTTTCATCGATACCATTCCAAACCTGTCAATGGAGCGCCGGGCAACGGGCTGCTGTCGCCTGCGTCGGGATTCTACCGGGGAGGCCCCAGCATGTCCTGAGAGGATGAAGGCAGTATAAATGGGGGGAGGCTAACGTGTCAAGGAACGGCGGGCGGTGGTTGGAGCCTACGCGTGCATGGCGGGCGCCGGATCAGCGAGACGGCCATGGCTTCCGAGCCGGCTGGTGTAGCGTTACTGGAGGTTGCGAGTATAATTCTAAAAAAATCAAATTTATGTGAATATTAATCTTGACAAATAATAAATTACAAAATATTTTCCAAAAAATTTGATTTTAACCATAATCAATCAGCCGGGGCTGCATGGATGACATCAGCTTTAAAATTTTAAAAATACTTCAAGAAAAAGCCCGGGTTCCCAACATCGAAGTGGCCCGCCGGGTGGGCATGGCACCGTCAGGCGTGCTGGAGCGGGTGCGCAAGCTCGAGCAGCAGGGGATCATCGCCGGATACGAAGTCCGCCTGAACCCCACCCGCTTTGACCGCGGTCTGGTGGCCTTCATTTCCATCCGCCTGCAACCGGACGGGGATCAATCCGCCGTGGGGAAGGCCCTGGCTGCCATTCCGGATGTCCAGGAAGTCCATTATGTTGCCGGCGAAGACGGCTTTTTAGTCAAGCTTCGAGTGTCGGATACGGCTCAGTTGGAGCGGGTGCGCCGCGAGAAGATCGCCGCGTTGCCGCAGGTGCGCTCCACCCGTACCACGATCGCCTTGAACACGTACAAAGAAAGCGCCCGTATTCCATTGGATGATTCCGTCATCCAGAAACCGAAGAAAAGGAGAACCTGAAACATGCCGATGTCAGCTGACTTTGAAAAGCGGCTTTATCCCGTCCTCGATCAGGTGGTCGCCCATTTCGGCACCCCGTTTCACATTTATGACGAAGCCGGCATCCGCCAGACGGGAGAGGCCTTGAAACATGCCTTCTCGCGAGTTCCGGGCTTCCGCGAATATTTTGCCGTAAAGGCGCTTCCCAACCCGCACGTTCTTGCGATGATGCGCGAGATGGGATTCGGGTTCGACTGCAGTTCGGCACCCGAGCTGGTGCTCGGCCGCCGCATCGGCGCGCGCGGCGAGGACCTGATGTTCACCTCTAATAATACGGACCGGAGCGAGTTCGAGGCGGCGGCGCGCGACGGCGGCTGCCTCCTCAACCTGGATGACATCAGCCTGGTGCCGAAGGTTCCGGCGTTTCCGGAGCTGATCTGTTTTCGGTACAACCCCGGGCCGCGCCGCACCGGGAACGCCATCATCGGCAATCCGGTGGAGGCCAAGTACGGGCTTGCGCACGAGCAGGTCGTCGAAGCCTACCGCCTGGCCATCGCCCGCGGAGCCACGCGGTTCGGGATTCATACCATGGTGGTGTCCAACGAACGTAACTACGCGTTCATGGTGCAGACCGTGGCCATGCTCTTCGAGTTGATCGAGTGGGTATCGCGGGAGCTCCATATCCGCTTCGAGTTCATGAACATGGGCGGGGGCCTGGGGATCCCCTATCGACCGGGGGACGAGCCGCTCAACCTGTCCGCCCTGGCGGCCGAGGTCACGGAGCTCTTCGATCGGTTCAGGACCCGGCACGGCTATGCGCCGCGTCTCTATATGGAAAGCGGTCGATACATGACCGGCCCTCACGGCGCGCTGGTCGTCACGGCGATCAACCGCAAGGACATCTACCGTACCTATATCGGTGTCGACGCCTGCATGTCGGCCCTCATGCGGCCGGGCATGTACGGCGCCTATCACCATATTACGGTTCCCAAGAAATTGAGTCAGAATCCGGCCGGACCGGTGGACGTGGTGGGATCGCTGTGCGAAAACAACGACAAGTTCGCCGTGCAGCGCGAGCTGCCGCCGATTGCGGACGGTGACCTGCTGGTGATCCACGATACCGGTGCCCACGGTCATGCCATGGGGTTCAACTACAATGGCAAGCTGCGGCCGCAGGAGCTGCTGCTGCGCTGCGACGGGTCGGTGGAGTTGATCCGGCGGGCCGAAACCCTTCAAGACCACTTTGCCACACTGGCCTTCCAACCGGATGTGCTGAAGCTGTGAAGATCACACCAAACGATCGATAGGGGTTCTGCCCGCACGATGAACGCAACCGACACTCATCCCGCCCCCCTGCTGACGCGGTTGCGGGTTCTGATTCCATTTGCGCTGGCCTACTTCTTGTCCTACCTGTTCCGGGTGGTCAACGCCGTCATCGCGCCCAATCTGGCAGCGGACCTTCAGATTGGACCGGCCGATCTGGGCCTGCTGACATCCGCCTATTTCGTCTCGTTTGCGGCTTTTCAGCTTCCCCTGGGGGTGCTGCTGGACCGATTCGGGCCGCGC
>JALOPB010000368.1 GCA_025454115.1 Desulfobacterales bacterium
CGCAACCGCAGCCGGCCCAAACCCTGGCGCCTCTTTTTCAGGAGTGGATCGACTTGCTGCTGAGGTGCGACCGGATCCGCAAACTGCGCCGGTTCAAGACCCGAATATCTATCTCTGCCCAGAAAACCGATGCACCCTAAGCCGAAGTTCGGTGCGGCGGGGTTTCGGCTGCAGCGCGCCGCCGCCATTTTTTCAGGTGATCCTGCCACGCCCCCAAGCCGTATCCTCACGGTTTGGTCGCTTCAGGCCGGCCCGGCGCCGACGGCTGGCCCTTCTCTTCCTGGAAAAAAACCGCTTTGACGCGCTCGGCGCCCCCGCCTTCCACCAGCGCCTTCCCCTCGGAACGGTTTAAGACGATCTTCGACCCGGTCAAGGTGTTTTTGCCGCTGACCACCCGTGCGTTCTTCCCACTCAGCGTCAACCGATCGCTGGCCGGCAGGTATTCGGCGCGGTCGGCGTCCGCGGTGTATTGATCGGAGACGATATGCACCTGGCCGGTGGCCTCGAGTTTTTGGATGCGGTCCTGGGCGGCGCCTTTGGGGGCGTTCATGAGGTCGCCCTCGTAGTAGATCCGCAGGGCGTCCGCGGTCATCGAGAACTTGCCCTGCGTGGCCACCACGGACCCCAGGAAGTCGGCCCATTTTTCGGTCGTGTTGGCGATCATGCGGTCGGAAACGATTTCAATCGGGGCTTTTGAATCCCCCGTGGCGCCGGGGGTAAAAAGGCCGGCAGCCCCGGCGACCGGCGCTGCCCAGAGCCCCGCGGCGGCCAGGATGATGAGCGTGATATGCAGGGGTCGCGTCATGGCGGTTGTTCTCCTTGCCGGAAAGCATACACCCGAACCCGGCCGATGATCAACTCGGATGGCTTCGTAAATAGTCCAATCTCTGCGTTGCGCTACATCTCGTTGCCGCTGCGGCGTACCGCAAAGTACGTCTCGCGGCACGAGATTCGCGCGCCTTGATCTTGGCCTCTTTACGAAGCCATCGTTTCGGATGACTTTTTACGGTTCATCAACTCAGCCGAACAAATAATGGCAGGCGGCCACCGATCCGAGGATGCCGGCGACGTCCGCCGCCAGCCCGGCGGCCAGGCTGTAGCGGATGCGGCGCACCTGAACAGCGCCGAAATAAACCGCCAGAACGTAAAAGGTCGTTTCCGTGCACCCCTGCAGGGTCGATACCAGATAGCCGACGTAGCTGTCGGGGCCGATGGACGGGTCGTTGATGATCGAAGCCAGAACGGCGAACGCCCCGGACCCGGACAGCGGGCGCATCAATGCCATGGGGAGGGCTTCGGCGGGAAGGCCGACCCGAGCGGTCCAGGGGCCCAGCGCCGTCACCATGGCCTCCATCGCCCCGCTGGCGCGCAGCATGCCGACCGCCGCCAGGATGGCCACCAGGTAGGGGATGATCTTGATCGCCACCTGAAAACCGTCTTTGGCGCCTTCTACGAAGACCTCGTAAACGCGGACGCGCCGAGCGGCTCCGAAGACGAGAAATCCCGCCATCAACCCCGGCAGGATCCAGGGCGACAGGACTTTCCCATAGGCGACCGTCAAACATAGAAATACGGCGCCGCCAGCCAGGACGATGGCCGACACCCAGACGGGGTAGGGGACGCCTTCCTCATTCGGGGCCGGGTCGGCGTCGAGCGGAACGGAATCCGGATCGGCTGCCGGCGGAACGGCTTCGGGTACCGGGGTGCTGCGACGGCAGAACCGTCCGAGCAGTTTGGCGGTGAGAACGGCGGTCAGGGTCGAGCAGGCGGTGGCGAACAGCGTGGTGGGAAGGATGGCGGCCGGGTCGGCGGAGCCAGCCGCCGCCCGCAGAGCGATCACCCCGGTGGGCAGCAGCGTCACGGAGGATGTGTTGATCGCCAGAAACAGCGCCATGGCGTCGGTGGCGGTTCCCGGGTTCGGATTCAGCCGGTTCAGCTCCTGCATGGCGCGGATGCCGAAGGGGGTCGCGGCATTGCCCAGTCCCATGACATTGGCCGAAATGTTCAGGATCATGGCGCCCATGGCCGGGTGGGCGGCCGGTACCTCCGGAAAAAGCCTCACCATGAGCGGGCGAATCAGGCGGGCGATGATCTTCAGCAGGCCGCCGGCCTCGGCCACCTTCATGAGTCCCAGAAAAAGAGTCATGACCCCGACCAGCCCTATTGCCAGATCCACCGCTCCGGCCGCCGACTCGATCATGGCCTTGGAAAGCGCTTCCATGGGCGATGGTTGCCCCGGCGCCAGGAGCCCTCCCAGCTGGCGCCAGCCGGCAGCGGCCACCGCGATTAAAACGATGGACAGAAAAAGGAAATTCATGGAAACACGCTCGTTCGGTCGGCCCGGGTGCGGCCGGCGATGGGCCCGTCGCGTCAACAGGCACGAACGGCACACGCTAAAAACGCCGGCGCCTTACCTTGCCCCGGCATGCGGTGCGGAAAGGTAAGGCGCTTAGGAAGCGTTGATAACCCCGCTTCGGCGATCAGTTCGGAGATGAGCTTTTAGCGCTGAGCCGAGCGGATCGGCTTGCCGGCCAATGGGCTGTAAAGTTTCATGATGGCCACTTTCATCACATCCAGGACTTTCATCTGGCCGATGATGTCCACCAGCTTGTTCTCCGCCTCGGGCGGAAGCACGCAGGCGTTGCTGGCGTCGAACTGGAGATCCGGGAAGCCCTTGGCGAGCTTCTTCTGCTCTTTCTCGTTGACCGGCACCTGAATCGCCTTCTTGCCGCCGATGTCCTTCACCTGCCCGGCAAGGCCAGCGCCCTCGATGATTTTCATCTTTGCATCGTCCAGGAACACATTGATCAAGTAGTCTGCCATGAAATCCCTCCTGCGGTTTGATTTGGAATTGCGGATGATGGATCGGAATGGCCCCCGTCAAAATTCTTTAGCTTTTTAGTTGGATTTCTTTTAACTGTCAAGCACCGCTTCCCCCGCGGGCGTTGCAGGACGTTTCCCCTAATTCGTAATTTCCGGAAGGGCCGCCCGGGATGCGCGGAGCAGGTGAACGGCCTGAAGCGGGATGTAGGCCCGGTCGGTCTTGGGGTCGTGGACGACCACTCCCTCCAGCGGATACAGTCTTTCGCCGATTTTCAGCAGATTTTTATTCACCGGCAGCTCGGCGGTTTTGCCGGCCGCGGCGATGGCTACCACCGGGTTTGCCGGGTTGCTCTTGTCCACCGTAACGCGGCCATCGGCGAAGGCGCGCGCAGCGTCGACGAACAGCCGCTGGGTGAGTTTTTGCAGATTGAAACCCATGGCATCGGCACACACACGGGCGATGTCGGGGGCGGCCAGAACGCCGGAAGGCTTGCCCGGGCCGAAGGCGTGCAGCGGCACGTCGCCGCCGCAGTGGCCGTGGGTGGTCCAGCCCACGTAGGTGTATTTCGGGCAGAGCACCTCGCCGATGGCGTGATACGCGCTGTCCTTGTAACCGTCTTGACCCGGTCCGCGGTTTGGTCCGGGTTGATGAGATCCCACATCCGGACGGAGGAGGCCTGCATCTTGCGGAAGGGGTCCAGAAAGGCTTCGACCTTCATCTGCGGGTAGATCTTGTTTGAGGCATGATTGCCGATGGAGAAGCCACCGGTGTTGTGGTCGGACATGGCCAATACGAGGGTGCGACCGTCTCGCCGGGCGAATTCCAGGGCCACCGCCACGGCCTGGTCATAGGCCAGCAGGTCGCTCAACAGGTAAGCCGGATCGTTCGCGTGGCAGGCCCAGTCGACCTGGCTGCCCTCCACCATCAGAAAAAACCCGTCGGGATCCCGGGCGAGGAGTTCGATGGCCTTGCGGGTCATTTCCGCGAGGGTCGGCTGGTCGGGGTGCAGGCGGGGCCGATCGATTTCCGGATCCATGTGGCTGGGGGCAAACATTCCGAACACTCGCCCTGAATGGGTATTTTCCATGTCGCCTCGGTTCTCGACGATCTGGTATCCCCAGCCTTTGAGATGGTCGTACAGGTTTTCACCGTCGACTCGCTGCCCCTTGGATTCTTTTGGAATCAACAGGCGCCGGCCGCCGCCGAAGACCACGTCGATTCCTTGATGAACAGCCTGCTCCATGATGTCGTTCTCGTTGCTGCGGGAGATCGTGTGGGCCACGTAGGCGGCCGGAGTGGCATGCGTCACACGGGAGGTGGCGACGATACCGGTGGATTTCTTGAGCAGCCTGGCACCCTCGAGGACCGTGGCGACGGGCCGGTAGCGAAGGTCTTCCGGCGGAACCGGAACCGTGGAGATCGTTTCGGCGTGAGGACCGACGCTGATGAACTTGTCGCTGGTGCGCACGCCGGTCGCAAAGGCGCTGGCCGCCGGGGCCGAGTCGGCGATCACCGAGTCGGCGATATACGTTTGAATGGCACCGACCCGGTAAGGGTCGAACGAAAGCGGAGCGCCCTTGAACCAGCGGGCGAAGGTGTATTGCTCCGCCGAGCACCCGTCGGCGATGAGCACGATGACGTTCTTGGCCTTGGGGGCGGCGTGCGCAGGGATCCCGCTGGTGAACAGGACGGCGGCGGCGATGCCGAGCACCAGCAGGGGCCATTTTCGAAACGGTCTGGTTAAACGCATGGACGTTCTCCTTTCAGCAAGCAGATCCACCCTCGGCCGGGGTCGAGGGCGGCGTAATTCCAGCCGGCGTGCGCCGCAATCGTGCGTACCGATTTTATTGACCAAGTCATAGCAGGGCGTCTCGCAGCAGGCAAGAACAACCTGCATCCCGGCCGACTCCTTTCGAGCTTGACAGAGAGCCGGTGAATCCGGTATGGTTGAACCATTGATATGTTCACCAAGGTCCGCCAGATTCGCGCGTTTGAGAGCGTCATTCAGCAGGTGCAAAACGCCATCCTGCAGGGCGGCCTCGCGGCCGGCGACCGGCTGCCCTCCGAGCGTGAGTTGCAGGGGATGCTGGACGTCAGCCGCAATACGCTGCGGGAATCGCTGCGGGTTCTGGAGCAGAAAGGGCTGGTCGAGATCCGCAAGGGTCATCGCGGGGGGATCTTTGTCAAGCAGATCAATGCCGACTGTATGGCCGAGAGCCTGGGGCTTTTCGTGCAGTCCCAACGCATCACCATGGAGCAGATTTCCGAGTTCCGTCAGGATCTCGAGGGGCTGGCCACCCGCCGCGCCGCCCTGCAGGCCAATCCCGGCCGGATGGGCGACGTCGATCGGTTGATCGTTCGGGCCGAAGCCCTGGCTGAAGACGGGCCGGCCCAATGGGACGCGTTCATGCAGGCGGACAAGGAGATTCACCTGGCGCTGGCCCGGCTGGCCGGCAACCCGCTGCATTGTTTTTTTCTCGAAACCGTTCACACCAACCTTCATCGCTGCCACATCCATGCCTACCTGCCGCGCGACGAGGAAACCATCCAAACGACCCTTGCCGAATTGAAGGCCATCGTTCAGGCCGTATCGCGCGGCGAGTCCGATCGCGCGGAAGCGCTGGCGCGGGAGCATGTGCAGCGGGCGACCGAGACGATGAAGCAGGCCGCCGGCCGGAAGGCGGGAAACCCAACCCCGAGTCGGCCGACGCTGGAACGCGTGAAACCCAAACCCAAAAATTCAACACCCAGACATGTGGATCGGAGTCAACCATGACCGTCATCACGATGGACCGCTTCCAATCGACCAGCGGCCCGGTGCAAGCCGCCGCAACCGGACCCGCCGGCCGCGTCCGTCTCGGGATCGAGCGCAACCGGAACACCCGCCCCGAAGTCCACCCCGATCGGGCGGTCGCGGTCACTCGCAGCTACCGGGAAACCGAGGGCGAGCCGACCGCGGTCCGGCGCGGCAAGATGCTCTACCGCGTGCTGGCCGAGCAGCCCGTGACGATCCAGAAGGACGAACTGATCGTCGGCATGAAGACGCTCACGCCGCGCGGGTCCCCCGTCTATCCCGAGATCAACTGCGCCTGGATCGAGCGCGACCTGGATCGGCTGGCGACCCG
>JALOPB010000063.1 GCA_025454115.1 Desulfobacterales bacterium
TGGTGCGCCCGGCTGGACTTGAACCAGCGGCTTTCAGCTCCGGAGGCTGACGCTCTATCCCCTGAGCTACGGGCGCATTTAATTGCAGTCGGAACTATTAGTGGAACCGGGTGGGTTAGTCAAGCGCGAAAAAACACCTCAGCCGGGCTGCACCGCAGCGTTCTCCAATGCGGCCATGGCCTCGCCCACCACATAGAGAGAACCCGCCACGAGGGTGAGGCCCTGCGGCGCGGCGGTCTGCATGGCGTAGCGCAGTGCGCTTCCAACCTCCGGTATAATCCGAATGTCGGAAACCAGTTTTCCTGCGGTTGCCGCTATTTTTTCCGGAGGCAGCGCGCGATTGATTTTCGCACGGGTGATGATCAATCGTCTGGCCCTTGGCAGCAGCAGTCTCAACATGGCCTGGTAGGGCTTGTCGTCCAGAATACCGATCACCATGGTGATGTCACGGTCCCTGAAGTGTTCAGCCAAATGGTGTGCCAACTGTCGGGCGGCGGCCAGGTTGTGGGCACCGTCTAACATGACCAGGGGCTCTTCACAAACCAGCTCAAGCCGGCCGGGCCAGCGGTTCATCCGGAGGCCCTCGCGGATGCCCTGGAGCGAAATCCGTGGAGCCTTTTCCATCAGCAACTCGCAGACGGCCAGTGTCAGGGCGGCGTTCTCAGCCTGATAGCCGCCCTGCAGGCTGGTCGCCAGATCGGGCCAGACGTGATTCATGCCGTAATACGTGAAGCGGCCGTTCTCGGTTCGGCGAACCCGGAACTGGGCACCAAGCCGGAAGAGGGGCGACGATTGCCGCTTCGCCGTTTGCGAGATTACGGATCGGGCGGACGGTTGTCTGACTCCGGTGACCACGGGGCGCCGGAGCTTGATGATGCCGGCTTTTTCGAAAGCGATTTCCTTCAGGGTGCGGCCCAGGTATTCCCGGTGCTCCAGGGAGATGTTCGTGATGACGGACAATTCCGGCTTGAGCACATTGGTGGCGTCCAGCCGGCCGCCCATGCCGGTTTCGATCACGGCCCAGTCAACTCGGCGACGGCTGAACTCGTCCAGGGCCATGGCGGTGGTGAACTCGAAGAAAGTGGGCTCGCGGCCAGGGGGCAGCGCGCTTCGCACGCGCCGGTAGAGCCGCACGATGTCTGCGTCGGTGATATCCGTTCCGTCGATCTTGATGCGCTCGTTGAAGCGAACCAGATGCGGCGAGGTATACAGCCCGACCCGGTAGCCGGATTGCTTGAGGATTTCCGCGAGATTGGAGGCCACCGAACCCTTGCCGTTGGTGCCGGCGACATGGATGCAGGGGTATTGCCGGTGGGGGTTTCCCAGACCGGCCAGCATCCTGCGGATGGTGGCGAGTCCCAGCTTGATCCCGAATCGCCTCAGGGCAAAGAGGCGATCGAGGCATTCGGTGTGCGTTTCCCGACGTGGCATCGGCATGAAAAAGCCCGACGGGAATCCCGCCGGGCTTTCGTTTTGAGGTTTGGAAGCTAACGCCTGCGCGCGGCTCGCGCGGCGGCAATGCGTTCTCTTCTTTGCGCTTCACGCTGCTTACGCCGGCGGTGCTCGCTCGGCTTTTCGTAGCTCTTCTTCAATTTCAATCGCTTGAAGAGTCCGTCATTCTGAATTTTTTTCTTCAGAATGCGCATGGCCTTTTCGATGTCATTGTCGATGACTTTGACTTCGATTTCCTTCAACCCTATCGCCCCTTTCGCACCGCCGGAAGCTAACGTCGGGTCGTTTTTCCGCCGGTTATTTTAACGAAGAATTTCAAGATGCGATTAATACTGGATATTCTCAGCCTTGGCAAGAAAAAAATGGGGAGGCACAATTGACTTGACACGTTCGCGCCCTTCCGCCATACTCTGCCGCCAACAAAATCAAGATCTTATTGTTTATTCATCACTTTCCAAAAGGAGGCCATCCCATGCGTGTGATTCTTCTGGGCGGACCTGGGGCCGGTAAGGGGACCCAGGCCAATTACATCAAGGAGCGGTATCAGATTCCCCAAATTTCCACCGGCGACATGCTGCGCGCAGCCGTTAAAGCCGGATCGGAGCTGGGCAAGCAAGCCAAGGGTTTCATGGACGCGGGCGGGCTTGTGCCGGACAGCGTCATCATCGGGCTGGTCAAGGAGCGGATCAAGGACGCCGACTGCAAAAAGGGGTTCCTGTTTGATGGGTTTCCCCGCACCATCCCCCAGGCTGACGCCATGAAGGCGGCCGGGGTGGATATCGATGCGGTCGTCGACGTAGATGTTCCGGATGAGGAGATCATCAAGCGAATGAGCGGCCGGCGGGTTCATCTGGCCAGCGGACGCACCTACCACGTCATTTTCAACCCGCCCAAGGTGGCCGGCAAAGACGATGCCACCGGCGAACCTTTAATTCAACGCGACGACGACAAGGAAGAAACCGTCAAGAAGCGTCTGGAAGTTTACCATAGCCAGACCGAACCCCTGATCGACTACTATAAGAAATGGGAAGCGTCCCGGGACGGGCGCGCCCCGAGATACATGCATATCCACGGGATCGGCAAGGTTGAAGAAATCCGCGATAAGATCTTCGCTGCCCTGGACTCCAAAAAATAAGGAGCGAGGCTCACCCAAAACCGGCTCCCGCTGAAGGTGAAGGGGAGTCGGTTTTTTTATCTGAAAAACACGAAACTGCTTGACAGGAACGGCTTTCAGATATTAAACTGATTGCAAGATCCGAGGAAGTGGTCAACCCGCCGTCTGTGAGGAATCAGTTTCATACGTCTTAACATCCTCCTTCACAACCGACATGAATCCTGTCCGTTCAGCATCAGATTCAAGGCACGTCGGTTGGTTTTCCCTGTTGGGGTGCGTTGGTAGATCCGGGTCCGCTCAAGCGCAATCCTAAGGCACGCGGCAGCTTCGCAACTCGCGATAGCGCTTTAGAGACGTGTGTGCCTGCTGAGAACAACCAAACCGGCGGCCTTCGAGCGCCGATACCGTCGGCGGGCGCTCGAGTGTCCGCTATGAAATCGAGGGGAAATGGTTTAATGAATATCGCTGAGTTGAAAGAAAAGAAGATCAACGAACTAATGCAGATGGCGCGGCAGTTCAACATCGAGGGCGCCTCCAACATGCGCAAACAGGAATTGATGTTTGCCCTGTTGCAGGGGCAGATCGAGAAAAACGGCATGATATACGGGGAAGGCACCCTGGAAATCCTGCCGGACGGCTTCGGGTTCTTGCGTTCGCCCAGTTCCAATTACCTGCCCGGGCCGGACGATATTTATGTCTCGCCTTCCCAAATCCGCCGCTTCAACCTGCGCACAGGCGATACCATTTCCGGACAGATTCGCCAGCCCAAGGAATCCGAGCGTTACTTCGCATTGCTAAAGGTCGAGGCGGTAAATTACGAAGATCCTGAGGTCGCACGGGACAAAATCCTGTTCGACAACTTAACACCGCTTTATCCCGAACGGAAAATGGGTCTTGAAACCGATTCGGACAATTACTCCACGCGAATTCTGGATCTCATGGTTCCCATCGGCTTCGGCCAGCGTTGCCTCATCGTCTCACCTCCGCGGTCGGGTAAAACCATGCTGCTTCAGGCCATCGCGAATTCCATCATCAAGAGCCACAAGGACGTGGTGCCCTTTGTGCTGCTGATCGACGAGCGGCCGGAAGAAGTGACCGATATGGAGCGCACCGTAAACGCGGAAGTGATCAGCTCCACCTTCGATGAGCCCGCCGAGCGGCATGTGCAGGTGGCCGAGATGGTCATCGAAAAAGCCAAACGGTTGGTCGAACACAAAAAAGATGTCGTCATCTTACTGGATAGCATCACCCGGCTCGCCCGGGCACACAATTCCGTGGTGCCGCCGAGCGGCAAGATCCTCTCCGGCGGCGTCGACTCCAACGCGCTGCAGCGGCCCAAACGATTTTTCGGCGCTGCTCGCAACATTGAAGAAGGCGGAAGCCTTACCATCATCGCGACCGCGCTGGTGGATACCGGCAGCCGAATGGATGAGGTCATTTTTGAAGAATTCAAGGGCACCGGCAATGCTGAAATCCAGCTCGACCGCAAGCTGGCTGACAAACGGGTCTTCCCCGCGGTCGATATCAAGCGCTCCGGCACTCGCAAAGAGGAGCTGCTGCTCGCTGAAGAAGTTCTCAATCGTGTCTGGATCCTGCGCAAGCTGCTCACCACGCTCAACACCATCGACAGCATGGAGTTTTTGCTTGAAAAAATGAAAGGGACCAGAAACAATAAAGATTTTCTGAATTCCATGAACGCCTGATACGCAATGGGCGCACGACGACCAGACCGCCAAGAGGGGGGTTCGACCTAAATGAAAGCAGACATTCATCCGAAGTACCAGGAAACTAAAATTCGCTGTGCGTGCGGCAATGTGATCGAGACCGGATCGACCAGGGACAACATCACCGTAGAAATCTGCTCCAATTGCCATCCGTTTTTCACCGGCAAGCAGAAGCTGGTGGACACCGCGGGGCGCATCGAACGATTCCGGAAGAAATATCAGAAATTCCAGAGCAAGGAAAAGGCATCGTGACCGTTCCTGCCGGTGAACCTCGTCGGCGAGGCCGGCGCAGCCGTATCGGCTACCACCGATTCCTCCCTGCCTGCATGATGAGAAAGACGGCCAAGGCAGCCGCCTCCGGCGGTCCAATTTATTGATTCGTACATTCGGGATATCCATGTATACGAGCCTGCATGCGCTGCGGACCGGTGAGATACCGAGGTCGCGACGCCGGCGGGCTTTTGTTGCGTGCAGGGAGTGCAGGTGGCAGGACCATGTATGATAAACTGGAAGGCGTCGAGCAACGCTACATCGAATTAGAGCAGCGCCTGAGCGATCCGGCCGTCATTGCTAATCGAGACAGCTACCAGAAGGCGGTTCGCGAGCATTCCGACCTCGGCAAGATCGTCGTGGTCTTCCGGCGGTACAAGGAGATCGTCAATCGGGTCGAGGAAAGCCGACAGCTTCTGAATGATGGAGACGCCGAGATTCGTGCGTTGGCCAAGGACGATCTGGCCGGCCTTACGGCCGAGAAGGATCTGTTGGAGAACGATCTGAGGATCCTCCTGCTGCCGAAAGATCCGAATGACGACAAGAACATCCTTCTGGAAATTCGGGCGGGAACCGGCGGCGAGGAGGCGGCACTGTTCGTTGGTGACCTGTTCCGCATGTACGGCCGCTTCGCCGAAGAGCGCGGCTGGAAGGTCGAAATTCTCTCCCAGCACCCGACGGGGGTCGGCGGCCTGAAAGAAATCATCGCCATGATCCAGGGACGAGGGGCTTACAGCGCGCTCAAATACGAAAGCGGGATCCATCGCGTGCAGCGGGTCCCTCTTACGGAGACTCAAGGCCGCATCCACACCTCGGCCGTTACCGTCGCCGTTCTTCCGGAGGCCGAGGAGGTGGACGTCGATATTCAGCCCAACGATCTGCGCATCGACGTTTACCGTTCGGGAGGCCCCGGGGGGCAAAGTGTCAACACCACCGACTCGGCCGTGCGAGTCACCCACTTGCCATCCGGCCTGGTGGTCATTTGTCAGGACGAGAAATCTCAACTGAAAAACAAGAACAAGGCCCTCAAGGTGCTGCGCGCACGGCTACTGGATATGAAAACTCAGGAGCAGGAAACTAAACGTGCGGAGGAACGTAAGAGCCAGGTGGGCACCGGCGATCGCAGCGGCCGTATTCGTACCTACAACTTTCCTCAGAATCGAGTGACCGACCACCGCATCGGTTTGACCCTCTACAAGCTGGAGAGCATCATGCAGGGCGGCATTCGGGAGTTGATCGAACGGTTGACCACTTACTACCAGACGCAAGCGCTTCAGAATGCCGAACCGGCCGTTCCGCACTAGCTCCGAATGGACGGTTCTGCGGATCTTGCAGTGGGCGAACGGCTATTTGAAGAAGCGTGAGATTGAAAGTCCACGCGCTGCCGCCGAAATCCTGCTGGCTCACGCGCTCGGAACCGATCGCGTTTACCTGTATATGCATCACGACCAGCCGTTGGAGAAGCCGGAACTGGCATTGTTCAAGACGTTTATCCAGCGGCGCCTTCAAGGGGAGCCGGTGGCCTATATCGTCGGCCATAAGGGGTTCTGGTCGTTGGACCTCCGCGTGACTCCGGCCGTGCTGATCCCCCGGCCGGAGACCGAGCGTCTGGTAGAAGCCGCGCTGGCATGGCTGGCCGGCCGGGTTTCTGAACCGGCAGCCGACATCATGGACCTGGGGACGGGGTCGGGCGCCGTCGTGCTGGCCATGGCCGCCGAGGCGGGTGGGCATCGGTTGGTTGCGTCGGATGTTTCACCGGAAGCGATTACCATCGCCCGGCGCAATGCCGTGGCGGCCGGAGTTGCCGGGCGCGTGCGTTTTTTCGTAGGGGATTGGCTTCGCGCCCTGCGCCGGGGTCCGATTTTTGATTTGATCGTATCCAATCCACCATATGTCGCCACGGACGAATGGTTGCGGTTACAGCCGGAGATCGTTCGCTATGAACCGAGACTGGCTCTCGACGGGGATGCGGACGGGCTGCGATGCTACCGGGCGATCATCGAAACGGCTCACCAGCACCTCAAACCCGGCGGAGCTTTGATGATGGAGATCGGCTGCAGCCAGCGCGAAGCGGTCCGGCGAATAGCCGAAGGAAGCGGCGGCTACGAAGCATTTAGTTGCGTCAAGGACTACGGCGGTCACGATCGCGTCGTGACGATGCAGAAAAAAAATATTGCATCTATCTATAAAGACTGCTAATAAATGCTGTTCCAGTTAATATATTAACCAAGGCCGTGTGCCATCACACACGCCACCGGACTCACCTCCCGGTGTCCCGACGTCGGGACTGGAGGCGGGAATGACGGCGGCGGTGGAACCAACCGAAATGAAGGGAGAATGAAAATGGCGTATGTCAGCATGAAGGAACTGCTCGAGGCCGGGGTGCATTTCGGCCACCAGACGAAGCGCTGGAACCCGAAGATGAAACCCTACATCTTTGGTGCCCGCAACGGGATCTATATCATCGATCTGCAGAAGACGGTCAAAATGTTCAAGACGGCCTATGATTTTATGATGGAAACGGCGGCCTCGGGAAAGTCGGTCCTATTTGTCGGGACCAAGAAACAGGCCAAGGAGGCCATTTACGAAGAGGCCAATCGCGCGGAAATGTTTTATGTTCAGAACCGCTGGCTGGGAGGCATGCTTACCAATTTTCAGACGATTCGCAAAAGCATCGAACGCCTGAACTACCTCAACACGATCCACAACGACGGGTCCATCAATTTGTTCCCCAAGAACGAGCGCATCAAACTCGCCAAGGAGCGCGAAAAACTCGATGACAACCTGGGCGGCATCCGTAGCATGGAGCATCTTCCGGGAGCGGTTTTCATTATCGACCCCAAGAACGAAGCCATCGCGGTTCATGAGGGCCGCCGGCTTAAAATACCCATTGTCGCCATCGTCGATACCAACTGCGATCCGGATCAGATCGACTACCCGATTCCGGGCAACGACGATGCCATTCGCGCCATTCGGCTGATGACGTCGCGGATGGCCGACGCATGCATCGAGGGCCGGCAAAAGTGGTCGGAACGACTGCAAGCCGAGGCGGATAAGGCGTCCCCGGAAGACGTTAAACCCCTAAGCGTCGCAATGGATTTGAAGCCCGGTGAACGCAAAGTGATCTCAGACGGTGGGGCGGGGCCGGTGGTCGAAATCATCCGCCGGTCCACGACGGAGGCGGATGCTGCTGGTTCTGCGGAGCCGGCCGATGGGTTGGAGCAGGAGACGACAGGAGACAGATAATGGCTGAGATCAGTGCGAAACTGGTAAAAGAGCTTCGGGAGAAGACCGGAGCGGGCATGATGGATTGCAAGGAGGCCCTGGTTGCTTCCGGGGCGGACATGACCCTGGCCGTGGAATTCTTGCGCAAGAAGGGGCTGGCGACCGCTCAAAAACGTGCCGGGCGCGCTACGAGCGAGGGCACGCTGGCGGCCTACGTCCACATGGGCGGCAAGCTGGGAGTGATGGTGGAGGTCAACTCCGAGACCGATTTCGTGGCCAAGAACGATCAGTTTCAGGAATTCGCCAAGAACATCGCGATGCATATTGCAGCCTCCAACCCGCTCGGGATCCGACCCGAGGACGTACCCCCCGAGGTCGTGGCCAAGGAACGGGAGATTTACGCCGCCCAGGCCAAGGAGACCGGCAAGCCGGAGAAGGTCATCGAAAAGATCGTTGAAGGCAAGCTCAAGAAGTTTTTTGAGGACAGCTGCCTCTTGCAGCAGCGTTATGTCCGCAACCCGGATATCACGGTGGGAGACCTGCTCAACGATCTCATTGCCAAGATCGGCGAGAATATTTCCATTCGGCGGTTTGTGCGATTTCAGGTGGGAGACTAGACAGCGGTGCAGCCAGCTTGCTATAAACGTGTTGTCATCAAGCTCAGCGGTGAAGCCCTTATGGGCAACCAGGAGTTCGGCATCGGTCCGGACATGATCCGATTCGTAGCCGAGGAGATCCGTTCGGTCGTATCGCTGGGCGTCCAGGTGGCGATCGTGGTGGGGGGCGGCAATATCTTTCGCGGGATTGCCGCCAGTTCCTACGGCATGGACCGCACCTCCGCGGACCACATGGGGATGCTGGCCACCGTCATCAACAGTTTGGCGCTGCAGGACGCCTTGGAAAAACAAGGCGTCCAGACCCGCGTCCAGACAGCGATCGCCATTCATCAGGTGGCGGAGCCCTACATTCTGCGTCGGGCGGTCCGGCATCTGGAAAAAGGCCGTGCGGTCATTTTCGCCGCCGGTACGGGAAATCCCTATTTCACCACCGATACGGCTGCCGTGTTGCGCGGCCAGGAAATTCACGCCGAAATCCTGCTCAAGGCGACCAAGGTGGACGGCGTCTATGATGCAGACCCCATGAAAGACCCGAACGCCAAGTTGCTGAAGCGGATCAGTTACATGGAGGTTCTTGAACGGCAACTGAAAGTGATGGACACGACGGCGATATCCCTGGCCATGGACAACGATTTGCCGCTATCCGTTTTCAAGCTTAAAACGCAGGGCAACATTCGGCGGGTGGTCTGCGGCGAAGATGTCGGGACCAGGATTCAATCCTAAGGCCGCCAGTGCTCGGCTGGATAGCGTGATGCCCGGCTGCGCTGGGCTCTATGAAAATGTGAGGAGAACGCCATGATCGATTCAATTTACCAGGATACCCGCGAGAGCATGGAAAAGTCGATCGCCTCCCTGAAGAAGGATCTGAAGCGGGTCCGAACCGGAAGGGCCTCCCTGTCGCTGCTGGACGGTATCAAAGTAGACTATTACGGAACCCTGACGCCCCTCAATCAGCTGGCGACCCTGGCGGTTCCCGAAAGCCGGTTGATTACCATTCAACCCTGGGATGCCACCGTCATCAAGGAAATGGAAAAGGCAGTTCTCAAATCCGATCTCGGACTCACTCCCTCCAGCGACGGAAAAATCGTGCGGATCGCTATTCCGCCGCTAACCGAGCAGCGTCGCAAGGAACTCGTCAAGGTCGTTCATAAGATCTGCGAGGAATACAAGGTATCGATCCGCAACATCCGGCGCGACGCCAACGAAATGGTCAAGGAATTGAAAAAAGACGGCCAGGTCTCGGAAGACGACGCCTTCAAGTCTCAGGAAAAAATCCAGAAGATCACCGACGAGCACATCAAGCTCGCCGACGAGTGTTACAAAGAAAAAGAGAAAGAGATCCTTGAGTTCTAACGGTGCGTCCCAACGGCAGGGCGCAGAAGCGAAGACTCGGCCGCCCGTTCACGTGGCCATCATTATGGACGGCAACGGGCGCTGGGCGCAGAAACGGCTGCTTTCCCGCATCCTGGGCCATGAAAAAGGGTCCGAGGCCGTGCGGATGGCGGCCCGCACCTGTCGTGAACAGGGGATTGCCTTCCTGACGCTCTACGCGTTTTCGACCGAGAACTGGCAACGACCCAAGGCCGAGGTGGACGCTCTCATGCGGTTGCTGCGGCGGTTTTTGAAGACCGAGCTGCCAGAAATGCTTCAGAATAACATCCGCCTGAACGTCATCGGCCGCATCGAAAAACTGCCGATGGACGTGAGGCAGGCTCTGGATCAGGCGATATCCGCGACGCAAGGCAACACGGCCCTTCAGCTGAACCTGGCGCTGAGCTACGGCGGGCGAGATGAGATCACCCGCGCGGCACAGGCACTGGCTGCCGAGGTCCAGGCCGGTTCCCTGCGTCCCGAAGACATCTCCGAAGAGCGGCTGTCGTCGCATCTGGACACCCGCGGTATTCCTGATCCCGACCTTCTCATCCGGACGGGCGGCGACATGCGCATCAGCAATTTTTTGCTTTGGCAGCTCGCCTACAGCGAGATTTTCGTTACGCCCACTCTTTGGCCGGATTTTGACCGTGAGCAGTTTCTGAAGATTCTCGACGAATTTCAAACCCGGGAGCGGCGCTTCGGCCGCGTCTAATCCCCGGCTGGAGGCGGGGCGGCATCCATGGTTCTCAAAAAAAAGAGCCAGGACCACCTCAAACGATGGATCACCGGGCTTGCGGCCTTGCCGGTACTGATCGGGTGCGTGGTCGCCGGCGGAACCCTCTTTGCGTGTCTGGTCGCCCTGGCCGCTCTGGTGAGTCTCTGGGAATATTTCCGAATTGTCGATCCTTCCGGTGCTTCGCTATTCAAGCAGCCCGTGATCATGGTTGGGTATGCTGCGGGCCTCGGATTGATTCTTTGCGCGCATGCCGGCCGGCCCGATATCATGGGCGTGGTGCTGGGACTGAATGTGGTGATCGCCGGTTTTCTGTCTTTAAGGCGGTTTGCCGCTGACCGGACGGTGTTGGAATCCGTCGCGCGGCAGATCCAAGGCCTCTGCTACATCCCATTGTCTCTGTCGCTGCTGGTCCTGCTGCGATCCGCAGCCGATGGGGTCACATGGATATTTCTGCTGTGTGCGATCATCTTTGCGGGGGATACGGCTGCGTTGTATGCCGGGACTCTCTGGGGTCGGCATCGGCTCAGCCCGACGATCAGTCCGGGAAAGACGTTGGAAGGTTCCATTGCGGGGCTATTGGCCGGGCTGGCGGTGGGCTCAGCCGCTAAGATGCTTTTTCTGCCCGGATGGGAGTGGCCGGCCTGCATTCTCTTTTCAATCGCCGTCGGCATCGCCGGACAGGTGGGCGATTTGTTTGAGTCTTCGCTCAAGCGCGCCTCGAACGTTAAGGATTCCGGCAGCTTGTTGCCGGGCCACGGAGGGGTGCTCGACCGGATCGATGCCTTGCTGTTTGCAGCGCCGGTGGCCTTCGGGTTGCGGATGTATTTTTTATGAAAGCGCTTTCGATTTTAGGCTCGACGGGCTCCATCGGCCGCAATGCCCTGGAGATCGTACGGAGGTTTCCCGATCGTTTTGAGGTGAAAGCCCTGGCGGCCAAGCGCAGCATGGCGTTGTTGGCCGAGCAGATCCGGGAGTTTACGCCTGAAGCGGTTGCCGTCTTCGACGAGAGTGCGGCCCGGCAGCTGGAGTCGCTGCTGCCTTCGGGGTGTCGGACCCGAATCTTGTATGGTGAGGATGGCTACCAAGCTGTTGCGGCCTGGGAATCGGCGGCGCTGACGCTGGTTGCCATGGTCGGGGCGGCTGCGCGGGGGGTCACCATCTTTCCGGTGGACAGCGAGCATAGCGCTATCTTCCAGTGCTTGCAGGGCCAACGCCGGGAGGACGCCATCCAGATTCTGTTGACCGCTTCCGGCGGTCCGTTTTTTCAGCGATCTCGGGAAGCGTTCGCCGCGATGACTCCGGCCGAGGCGTTACGGCATCCGAACTGGGCCATGGGCCCGAAGATCACGATCGACTCCGCTACATTGATGAACAAAGGGCTTGAAGTGATCGAGGCCAAATGGCTCTTTAACGCTCCGGAGGACATGATCCGCGTGGTCGTGCATCCCCAGAGCATCATTCACTCGATGGTCGCCTTTCGGGACGGCTCGGTGATGGCCCAATTGGGCGTTCCGGATATGAAAGCGGCGATCGGCTACGCTCTGTCGTATCCGGAACGATTGGCGCTGGGGCAGCCGTTGCCGACGTTCGCGTCCGACCTGCAATTGACCTTTGCCGATCCGGACATGGAGTCGTTCCCGTGCCTCGGCCTGGCGTTCGAGGCCTGCCGGCGAGGCGGCACTCTGCCGGCGGTGCTGAACGCTGCCAACGAGGTCGCTGTATATGCTTTCTTAGAGCAGCGTGCGGCTTTTACGGCGATTCCGCTGATCGTTCAACAAACGATGGCCGCGCACGTGCCGATAGCGAACCCCGAGCTGGAAGACATCCTGGCTGCGGACCGCTGGGCGCGTGCGAAGGCCTGCGAGCTGGTCGGCGAGGGCCGGCGATAGGTCGGCGACGGCCGTGGCGCGGAAGGACCGTCGGTCCATTTGCCGGATTCCGGCATGCGCGGATCCTCGAACACCGGCCCCTGGGGTATCATTTTCTGGCTGAAGAAAGGACCTGACTGCAACGATATGACACACAGCGTTTTCGCTTTCCTCGTCGTGCTCGGTATTCTTATTTTTTTTCACGAGTTCGGTCATTTTCTGATTGCGCGGTTGTTCGGAGTCGGTGTCGAGAAGTTCTCGCTCGGTTTCGGCCCACGGCTGATTGGAAAAAAAATCGGTATCACCGATTACCGCCTTTCCCTCGTGCCCTTGGGCGGATATGTAAAGATGGTGGGCGAAGAGCCGGATGAAGAGTTGGATCCAAAGCTCCTGCCGCTTTCCTTTACGCATAAGAGCGTCTTCAAACGCTTTTTGATCGTCTTCGCCGGACCGTTTTTCAACGTCCTGCTGGCCGTCCTGATTTTCTTCGTCATTTCATGGGCCACCGGCATACTGATTCTCAAGCCTGCGGTCGGCTCGGTCAAAGAGGGCTCTCCTGCATTCGCGGCCGGATTTAAGAAGGGGGACCTCATCACCGCCATCGACGGCGTGCCGGTCGATACCTGGGAGGAAATGGCGGATCGGATCGGTCGCAGCAACGGACAGACGCTGAAGATTGACGTCGCGCGGCCGGAGGGGCGGTTCGAGTTGCCCGTTACGCCGGAGTTGATCGCGGCCAAGAACCTATTGGGGGAGGACATCCGCCGCTATGTCATTGGAATTGGGACGGCCGGCGAAACCTATTCCAAGAAGCTTTCCCTGATCGAAGCCGCCTCCGAAAGCTTCCGGCAGACATACGCCATCGTCGAGCTGATGGTGGTCATCGTGGTCAAATTGCTAACCGGCGATATCTCCATCGACACCGTCGGCGGGCCCATCATGATCGCTCAAATGGCCGGGGATCAGGCCAAGGCCGGCGTCAGCAGCCTGTTCCAGTTCATTGCGGTCATCAGCGTCAACCTGGCGGTCATCAACCTGCTGCCGATTCCGGTGCTGGACGGCGGGCACTTGCTGTTTTTCCTGATCGAGGGCATCAAGGGCCGACCGGTCAATCTGAAAGTACGTGAAATTGCCCAGCAGGTCGGCATGGTCATCCTGATCATGCTGATGATCCTGGTGTTCTACAACGACATCATCCGGCTGTTTTTCAGCTCCTGACCGCAATCAACCCTAGCTTGAGATGGTCGCCATGCCCTGCCGACTGGAAGTGACATTCAAGGACCACCTGGTCGATGCCGAAGGGGAAGGCCTTCGCAAGAAGGCTCAGGCGTATTTCGGCATCGGGATCGACCGCGTCCGTACGGTGAACGTGCTGACCATGGATGTGGGCCTTTCACCGGACCAGCTCGAAACCATCCGGAACGATATTTTCACCAATCCGGTCACGCAGGTGTCCTCCTACCGTCCGCTGCCTGTGGACGGGGATTGGATCATCTGGGTCGGCTTCCGACCGGGTGTGAGGGACAACCCGGGTGCCACGGCCGTGGAAGCCATCGAGGACCTGCTTGGCATCCGGCTGGCGGCGGAAGAGGCGGTGTACACCTCCAAACGCTATTGTCTGAGCGGCCGGCGTTTGATCCGAAAAGACGTTGAAAAAATCGCCGGGGAACTCCTGGCCAACGACATCATTCAGCAGTGGCGGATCTGGTCGCGGCAGGAATGGAATCCGGACGAGGGCACCGGCGTCATCATCCCCCGGGTGCGCCTGGATCATTCACCGACGGTAACGGTTATCCCGATCGACAGCGACGCCACGCTGAAGCGTATCAGCGACGAGCGCCATTTGGCGCTGAACCCCAACGACATTCCCGTCATTCGTGCCTATTTTTCCGACCCGCGCGTGCGGTCCGAGCGTGCGCAGATGGGGCTGTCCGACCCTACCGA
>JALOPB010000064.1 GCA_025454115.1 Desulfobacterales bacterium
ACCATCATGCCCGGCAAACCGGCAGTGGTCGGTGCGGTGGGGGAAACGCCGGTGTTTGGCATTCCCGGCTATCCGGTCTCAGCCATCATCGTTTTCGAACAACTGGTGCGACCGCTGCTTGCCGCGTTTCTCAAGCAATCCGAGCCGCCACGCGAGACGGTCACGGTGACGCCCACGCGCAAGATGGCCTCCAAGCTTGGGTTGGAGGAATTCGTGCGCGTCAAGCTCGGTGAGGTGGGCGGACGCATGGTGGCCACACCCCTTCCGCGGGGGGCCGGCTCAATCACGTCGATCACCGAGGCGGACGGCATCGTGCGCATCCCCGCCGACACCGAGGGCATCAAGGAGAACGCCTCTGCGACCGCCGAGCTCCTGAGGCCGGTTTCCGAGCTGCGCCGGACCATCGTCATCGTCGGCAGCCACGACAACACATTGGATGTGTTGGCCGACCAGCTGAAGGCCGCCCAGGCAGGCGTAACCCTGTCATCAAGCCATGTCGGCAGCATGGGTGGATTGATGGCGATCAAACGCGGAGCCTGCCACCTGGCCGGCTCGCACCTGCTGGACGCCGAGGACGGAACCTACAATGTCTCCTACATCCGCAAATACCTTTCCGGCCGGCCCATCAAGCTGGTCAACCTGGTCTACCGAGACAACGGATTGATTGTGCCGCGCGGCAATCCCAAAGCCATCCGCGGCATGGAAGATCTGATCCGCACGGATGTGACCTTCATCAACCGCCAGGCCGGTTCCGGCACCCGGATTCTTCTGGACTACCGCCTCCGGCAGCTTGGCATCGAACCCGCACAGATTAAAGGATATGAGGCCGAGGAGTTCACGCACATGTCGGTGGCCGTGGCGGTTTTGAGCGGCAGTGCGGATGCGGGGCTGGGCATACATGCCGCCGCCAAGGCTCTGGATTTGGATTTCATTCCGGTGGTTAACGAACGATACGACCTGGTCATTCCAGCCGAACACTTCTCGTTCGAATCCATTCAGACGTTGCTCGGCATCATCAGCTCGGCCGAATTCAAGCATCGGGTGGAGGCCCTGGGAGGCTACAGCACCCATAGCACAGGCGAAATCATCGATATCGGTGCTGTATGAGCGGTCCGGCGGCCGACCGCAATTTCAGCGCCCCTTTCCGTCGAAGGGAGAGGCCGGGCCGCGTCAGCAGCGGTCGGCCCTGACGTGGACCGCATAGACAAGAAAATATTCGGCACCCTGTTCTTCTCCATCTTTATCACCGTAACCGGCGTGGGGATCGTAGTCCCTCTGTTGCCGGTATACGCCCATCACGCCGGCGCCAGCGGCTTTGCGATCGGATTGATATTCGGATCTTTTTCACTTTCCCGTACGATTTTTACACCCTATTTCGGCCGGTGGTCCGACCGCAGAGGCCGCAAGCCGCTGATTGTTCTGGGCCTGCTGGCTTATGCTTTGATCGCGGCCCTCTTCCTGCTTTTCTCCAGCGTCACCAGCCTCATTGTCATCCGGTTCTTCCAGGGCATCGCTTCGGCCGCCCTCATGCCGGTCATTCAAGCGTACGTGGGGGACATCACCCCCCACGGCCGGGAGGGGGTAACCCTAGGATGCTTCAACCTTGCGCTGTTTTTGGGCCTGGGTTTTGGGCCGCTGATAGGGGGCGGTGTTCATGATGCCTGGGGACTCCGGGCCGCTTTTGCGGCGATGGGCGTTCTATCCTCCATCGGGGGATTAATGGCCCATTTCTTTTTGCCGCCCACCTCTGCCGAGCGGGTCATCCGGACGTTTAAGCCACTCGTTTCATGGAATCGCCTGATTTCAGACCGCGAGATCATCGGTCTTTTCATATTCCGATTCGGATACACGTTCGGAATCGGCAGCATATGGGGTTTCTTGCCGGTTTTGGCTGACACCGAGCACCGCCTTTCCGGAACTGCAACCGGATCCATTCTCATGTTGGGCGTGCTCCTCAGCGGAATCACCCAGATCCCCATGGGCATGGTCGCCGATCGGCTCGACAAGCGCAGATTGATCGGTCTGGGAGGCGTCGTCATATGCCTGAGCCTGGCGGCAATCGGATGGGCCCGCAGCTATGCCGAATTGGTCGCCGCGAGTGTTTTTTTCGGAATCAGCGGCGGCATTTGCATGGCCGCCCACATGGCCTTAGCCGTCCAGAAAGGCGGCTGCATGAACTGCATGGGGTCGGTTATGGCCATCCTGACCGTAGCGCATAGCACGGGAATGATGGTGGGCGCACTCATTTCCGGGCTCGCAATGGATTGGTTCAGCGTTCGGATCGTGTTTCCGATGGGAACGGTGGTCATGCTCATTTGCACGCTGATATTTTTTATCGGCTCCGGCCGCCGGTTGGAAGCGACGGCAGGAGCAAATTGACTTCCGCTACGTCTGCATTATGGTTGGGCGCAACCTGCCGATATGCCGCTGAAACGCCCCGGCGGCGGCCGTTATGAACTCAAACAAGCGAGTGACTGAAAAAGACTATGAGCAACAAACGGGATTACTATGAAATCCTGGGCGTCAACCGCAGAGCCACGGACGACGAACTCAAATCCGCATATCGCAAGTTGGCCCTGAAATACCACCCTGACCGCAACCCTGGAGATAAAAGCGCCGAGGAGCAGTTCAAGGAGGCTGCCGAAGCTTATGAGGTCCTGAGGGATCGTGAAAAACGAAGCCTTTACGATCAGTTCGGCCACGCCGGGCTTGAAGGATCGGGATTCTCCGGATTCGGTGGGTTTGAAGACATTTTTTCCAGCTTCGGCGACATCTTCGAGGATTTTTTCGGTTTCGGCAACCGCAGCCGATCCCGTTCTCGGGCGCAGCGCGGAGCAGACCTGCGTTACGACCTCACCCTGAAATTCATGGATGCCGCCTTTGGCACCGAGACCGCGATCGAAGTTTCAAAGGCAGAAGCCTGTGGAGACTGTGGCGGGAACGGATGCGAAGCCGGTCACCGCCCTGAAACCTGCCGGCAATGCGGCGGTTCCGGCCAGATTTCTCGAAACCAGGGCTTTTTCACGGTACGCACCACCTGCCCTGTCTGCCGCGGCCAGGGGCAGATGATCACGCGACCCTGTCATAAATGTCAAGGGAACGGGCAGATCCAGGTCAACAAACGCGTATCGGTAAAAATCCCGGCGGGGGTGGACAACGGGTCGCGCTTGCGGCTGACCGGCGAGGGGGAGGCCGGCAGCTTCGGAGGCCCGCCTGGGGATCTCTATGTGTTTATCCATGTTCAACCCCATGAGTTTTTCGAGCGTCGCGATAACGATTTGATTTGTCAAATCAGCATTTCGTTCATTCAAGCGGCGTTGGGCGACAGAATTTCAGTGCCGACCCTGGAGGGGTCCAAGAATTTGGATATTCCAAGAGGCACCCAGCCCGGAGATGTTCTTTATTTTCACGGGGAAGGAATCCCATCGCTGCGAACTCGTAAGAGAGGCGATCAAATCATTCAAGTTCTGATTAAAACCCCCACTAATTTGTCCAAGAAGCAAGAGGATCTGCTGCGCGAATTCGCCAAACTGGAAAAGGGTAAATTTTCAAATAAATTGAAGAGCATGCTCAAGGGCGACTCGCTCAATTAAACCGCCCGCCTGTCTGATAGACCTCCGATCCAGTTGCCGAAAGGAAACAGGATGTACGAACTGAAAGTTATCACCCGCTTTGCAGCCGCCCACCGCCTGACCATGGTGGGAACCAAGTGTGAAAACATGCATGGCCACAATTGGAAGATCGAGGTGGTTTTACAAGGCGATCGGCTTGATTCGGCGGGGGTGCTGATGGATTTCGGCGACGTCAAAGCTCTTTTGCGGGGTATTATCGCCCGATTGGATCATCAGTTCCTGAACGAACTCCCTATGTTCGAAGGGGGCCAACCCTCCTCCGAACGCATTGCGACCTTCGTGGCTGACCAGCTCCAGCAGGCACTTGACGTTCCGACTGTCCGCGTAAGCCGGGTGAGCGCGTGGGAATCCGAAGATGCCTGTGCGACATGGGTAGCAACCGAATCGTCGTCCGGTTGACCCGAGAACCCGTTGGAATGAGGCGAGCGTTTTCGGGAAAACGGGCGAACGGGAGCACCCGTCAACTCTTCTTTATCTCGTGCCACCGCGCCAATAGCTCATCACGCGTCACGATCCCGCTCACCTCGCTCACATGCTTCCGGATGTTTTCAAGGCCGCCCTCCTGGCGGTCCACAAGGACCACCGCGCTAACCACATCGAGCCCTTCGGCGCGAGCGCGCTCGATGGCCGCGATGGTCGAGCCGCCGGTGGTGGCGACATCGTCGACAATGGCAACCCGCTCCCCCTTCTGGACATCGCCTTCGATCCATTTTACAATACCATGGTCTTTTTGGGTTTTGCGGACGGAGAACGCTTTGATAGGCTGACCGTTGAGCTCGGATGCGAAAGCAGCCGCGAACGCCACCGGATCGGCACCGAACGTCAGGCCGCCGACGGCCGACGCCCCAGTATCCCGCAGGCGCTCAAACAGCAGATTGCCGATGAGGACCATCCCTCGCGGGCTCAGCGTGGTGGGTTTGCAGTTCACGTAGAAATGGCTCATCCGCCCGGATACCAGCTTAAAGATCGGCTGTTGGCTATATTGAAACGATTTCCGGCAAAGCATATCGATCAGCTCCCGCTTCATAACCTCCTCCTGGTTGGGTAGCCGTCTCGTTATGGCATGGGTTGCGAACGGCATACAGGCATCGGAACCGGCGCCTGGGGCCTCTTGACCCTTCTGACCCTTTATGGATATAAAAAAGCCTCCACCCATTTGGAAGAAGCCCTGGTTAACGGGATGAAGGTGGAGGCTTTGAGCAAAGAAAACCGGGGTCGGCCCTCCTTGAACTCCATGGCTTTTTAACAGGTTCGTGCAGGCGGGTCAATTCAAACCCGGCGGCCGGTTCTCAAAACGCATCGCCGCGTCCGATGAGAGGGTTTCAACTAATCGCGCGACGCCTTTTAAGACCCAAGGCACCGCCTGGCATCAGCGGGTCAAACGTTCCACGAAAGGCTCTCATGACCACCCATCACAAACGAATCAATCTCAAGTGGGTTTCCGCCCTTCTCATTCTTTTGTTGCTGCCCTCTGCCGGCGCTGCACAAAACAGCAAAGAGGCCCTTGAACTCAGGGATGCCATCGAATCGGCCCTTAAAGCCAATCTCGGCATCAAACGCTCCCAGGAGGAGATTCATGCAGCGGAGGCTGTTCGACATTCGAGCATTACCAGGTTTCTGCCGACATTGGGCACGAGCTACAGTTATATCCACCGCAACGAGGAAAAGACATCGCCCAGTTTGCTCACCGGGCGCGACATTGTAACCTCTCCAAGGGACCAGTACACGTTTACAACCCTGTTCACCCAGCCCATTTTTACAGGTTTTGGCCTGATCAACGAATACCGGCTGGCGGAGCTGGGGTTGGACCGGGCGGAAGTTTCAGCCAAACTGACCCGCCAGAACGTCATTCTGGATGCTAAAAACGCTTTTTTTTCAGTGCTCAAGAACCAAAAACTGCTGGACGTAGCGCATCAGACCGTTACGTCAATCGCCTCCCAGAAGGAGGTTTCCGAAAACTTTTACAAGGTAGGGTTGAGCCCCCTGAATGATCTCCTGCAAAGCCAGGTTCAGCTCGCCAACGCCAAACAGCAACTGACCAGTGCCCAGAACAACCTGGAAATCGCGCGAACACAGTTCAACACGGTCCTGCGTCGTCCGGTTAACACGCCAGTCTTGCTCGTGGATGAGCTCGATTATTCCAGTTTTCAAGAGAGTCTGGATAGCTGCCTCGACACCGCGCAAAAGAATCGGCTCGAAGTCCAGGTGGCGGAACTGGATATCGAAGTTGCCGAAAAACAGGTGAAGCTGACTGAAAAGGACTATTTTCCTTCGGTTAATCTGACGGGCGCTTATGCCCGGACCGGAGATGATTGGGATGCGCATGGAGGAGAAGGCATCAGCGATTCCGCCGGCTGGAACGTGCAGGCGACGGCTTCCTGGGATTTCTGGCAATGGGGTCGGACCGGTTACGGCCGCAAAGAAAAGTTGGCCCGGCTGTCACAATCCAAGTATCGCAAAGCCGAAGTGCTGGACAGCATCAACCTCGAAGTGAAGCAAGCCTACTTGCGCACCAAGGAAGCTGAACAAAACATTGTCACGATCGAAAAAGCCGTAGAGCAGGCCAAAGAGAACCTCCGAATCACCGAAGAACAATACAAGGAGCAGGTGGCCACTCAGACCGACGTACTGATCGCCCAGACCCTGCTCACCCAAACCATGACCAACTATTATAACGCTCTGTACGATTTTAAAATCGCTCATGCCGTCCTCCTGCGGGCGCTGGGCCGGGAAGCCTTCGAATGACGGGGGATGAAGACCGGCCACCGATCATCCGTCTGTCCCACGTCCATCACGCTTACGGCCGTTATCAAGCGCTCACGGATCTGAGTTTCGAAATCCTCAAGAATGAGCTGGCGTTCATCTGCGGACCCAGCGGAGCCGGCAAAACCACCCTGCTCAAACTTCTCTATGCGGAGGCGCGCCCGGCCAGAGGAGAGATCGCGATCGACGGAACTCGGTTGGAGGATATCCCGCGCACTGGGCTGCCGCTGCTGCGCCGCAAGTTCGGCGTCATCTTCCAGGACTACAAATTGATCCCCGGCCGCAGTGTGTTCGAAAACATCGCCCTGGTGCTGGAAGCGGCCGGCCATCGGCGCGCCCTGATCCCCAAAAGAGTGCTCAATGTTCTGCGCACGGTGGCCATGGATCATCACGCCGGCACGCTGCCGGTCCAGCTTTCCGGCGGCGAACAGCAGCGTGTCGCCGTAGCCCGGGCGGTTGTCGGCGACCCTAAAATTATTCTGGCCGACGAACCGACAGGCAATCTAGATGAGGCTTCGGCGCGGGCGGTGATGGATCTGCTGCAGGCCGCTTACATCCGCGGAGCGACGGTGGTCATCGCCACCCATGACAAGGCCTTCATCCGCCGCATGGGCGGCCGGATCCTCCACCTGAAGCAGGGCCGGCTGGAAGCGTTCGAACGAGTCGAAAAGCATCATGATCATACGGCACTTTAGACGGGCTTTGGAAGATACGCTGGCCAACCGCTTCGTCAATGCGGTCACGATCATGACCATTGCGCTGACGGTCATGATCGTCAGCGCAGCGTTACTCGTTCTATTAAATGCCGGTGATTGGATGGGTGCCTGGCAGCAGGGCACCCGCATCATGGCGTATTTGCGACCCGAAACCGGCGGGGCTGCTCCCGCCCTGAAGCGCTCCCTTGAGGCCATCGACGGCGTCCGGCAGGCAACCTTCATATCGAGCGATGAGGCCCTGCACGATCTCCAGACCCGACTGAAGCATTCCCCATCGTTGATCGAAAACCTTCTGGAAAACCCTTTGCCGGACGCTTTCGAGATTCAGCTGGCGCCGTCTGCCGAAAGCTGGGAACGAATCGAGTCCGTTGCCACCCGCATTCGGTCGCTGGCGGAGGTTGAAGAGGTCGAGTATGGTCGTCAATGGGTGGTGGCGGTCCGCCGGATCGCTCACCTTTTCCAGACGTTGGGAGTGGCATTAATGGGGCTTCTTCTAGTAGCAGCGGTCGCCATTGTGGCCAACACCACCCGTCTGGTGATCTATTCGCGCCAGGAAGAAGTGGAAATCATGCGTTTAGTGGGCGCCACCGAGCATTTCATTCAAGCCCCGTTTTTCATCGAAGGCCTGATCCAGGGATTGATCGGCGCTGTCGGGGGGATCGGTATTTTGTTTGCGGTGTTCAGCGCCCTGGCCGTGCGCATCGAACAGAGTGGGCTGGCTGGAGTGGTCACGCTGCGGTTTCTGTCGCTCGAACAGATGGCCCTCATCATCGCAGTCAGCATGCTCGTGGGCTGGCTGGGATGCTACGTGGCGTTGAAGCAATTCTTGAAATGACGACGGTTCGCGCAGAAGCCCGATTTCGGATCCGCACGTTGCTGACGAATGCGGGGTGGCCCCTTCTGTCGGCAGTCGCCATCGCCTTCGGGATTGCTGCAACGCCCCATCCGGTGACCGGGCAACCGAGACCCGGCGAAGCGGCGGCACCGACAGCGGACCGGTTGCGGGAGGAAGCCGATGCCCTGCAGCTCAATCTGCGAGAGCAGGAAAGCGGCCTCGAACAGATTGAACGCCAACAGGAGGACATCCTGACCGCCCTGGATCGAACGAACCAGCTGCTTCAGCAACACCAGCGCGAGGCTGCCGCCCTCGGTGCTGACATGGAGGAACTGGACCAGAAAATTGACAGCACCCGGACGGCCATGGAAGACTTGGCGCGACGGATACGCAGCCTGGAGATTTATCTTTCTCGCCGGCTGGTGGCGCTTTACAAGATCAACCGCATGGGTACGCTGCATCTATTGGCTCCGGCCGATTCGGTGGTGGAGGTGCTGAGGCGCAAAACCGCCCTGGAGCGCATTCTGGCTCATGACGAGCGCACGCGGCAGGCCATGGCGGTCCAATACGCGGATCTGCAGGAATTACAGCGGCAACTGATCAGCCATCAGGAAGACAAACGCGTACGGATGGCCGAATACGAACAGCAATCAGCGGCCGTGCAGCGCGAGCGCGCCCGGCGCGAAATTCTGTTGGCCCGCATCCGAGACAAACAGGAAATTCAGCGCGCCGCCATCGAGGCCCTGAAGGAGGCTGCCCGGCAGCTGGAAAAAGAGATACAGTCCCTGAGCCGACAGCCCGAAGGCAGGGGCCTGCAGCGGCCGACGGCCTCGAAACCCCTGGCAGTATTGAAAGGCTTGCTTATATTTCCGGTTAAAGGTAAAATCCAAAATTCATACGGCCCTTACCGGCATCCCCGGTTAAATGTTCAGGGCTTTCGCAACGGCATCGACATTGCAGCTGAAAGAGGCGAACCGGTCCGAGCCGTACATGCTGGTACCGTGCTCTACGCCGGCTGGTTTAAGGTTTATGGCAATATAGTCGTAATCGATCACGGGGACCACTACTACACCGTTTACGCCCACCTGGAAGACATCTTTAAATCCGTGGACCATCGGGTGGAAGCAGGCGATGTCATCGCTACCGTGGGAGACTCCGGCGCAATGGGCGCAACCACTCTTTACTTTGAGATCCGCCATCACGACCGACCGCTGGATCCGTTGGAATGGCTGAAGCGGGGATAAGAAGGCAAATCAGATCGGACCATATTTAACTGACCGGGAGCGGCACTCAATGGTCATGATGCGCAGGCTCCCAATCCATTTTTCAACGAAGGAGCAAATTCATGTTGGGCAAACACCATCGGCCCGTGAAACTGTGGTTGATCATGTTGGCGGCTGTGGTCGTCTGGGTGATGGGCACGGGCTTTCAACGCGCCAATTCAGCCGGCAAGGAAGACCTCTATGAGGGGCTGAAGCTGCTATCGGACGTCATCGAGCTAATCCAGAAGGAATATGTGGACGAGGTCGAGGCCAAAGACCTTATCCATAAGGCGATCCAGGGGATGGTTCAGGGGCTTGATCCCCACTCCTCGCTGCTTCCGCCCGACGCGTTCGAAGACCTGCAGATCGACACCAAGGGGAAGTTCACCGGCATCGGGATTCACATCACCATGCAAAGCGGCTTCGTGACGGTCATTTCCCCGATCGAAGACACCCCGGCGCACCGAGCCGGAATCGAATCCGGCGACCGCATTATCAAGGTCGATGGCCAGCTGGCAAAAGACCTGCGGGAGGCCGTGCGCATGATGCGCGGGCCGAAGGGCTCCAAGGTGGTCGTCACCATCATGCGCGAGGGCTTCAAAAAGCCGATTGATTTCGAGCTCCTCCGAGACGAAATTCCGATTCAAAGCGTGAAATATATTCAACTGAAGCCCGGCTACGGTTATGTGCGGATCTCCAATTTCACCGGCACCACCACACAGGAATTCGAGAGGGCCCTGGAAAAAGTTGAAGCCGCAGACGGCCCGTTGAAAGGGCTGGTGCTGGATCTTCGCAACAACGGCGGCGGCCTGTTGAATCAGGCCATTACCATCTCCGATGTGTTTTTGGACAAGGGCCAGATCGTCTCGATGAAAGGCCGGGATAAAAAGAACTCCAAATCCTTCAACGCCACTCCGTCTGCGGTTCAACGCACTTATCCCATCGTGGCGCTGATCAACGGCGGAACGGCAAGTGCCTCCGAAATTGTGGCTGGCGCCCTTCAGGATCATAAGCGGGCGCTGGTGCTGGGGACGACGTCGTTCGGCAAGGGCTCGGTTCAGACAGTGGAGAACCTGCGCGACGGCTCGGGGTTGAAGCTCACCATTGCACGCTACTACACCCCCAACGGCCGCTCGATTCAGGCCAAGGGTATTGAACCCGACATCGTGCTCAAACTCAAACGCTTGGATGCCAGTGAGTCCAGTCCCCAGGATGACGCCATGGTGAAAGAAAAAGATCTGGAAAACCACCTGGAAGCCGAGGGCGAGGGCGAAAAAACCGATATGAAGAAGCCTCAGGGTAAGCAGGAGCAAGACCCGAAAACGCGAATGAAGGAGGCCGAGTCCAGGGTTGGCCCACTGAAGATGGAGACCCTGCAGAATGACAACCAGGTGATGCGGGCGCTGGAAATTTTGATCGGCTACGACGTGCTCAAACAGGCCAGGAACTGACCGGCATCGGAAGTTCAAGCATGTCTGGGAAGAGACCCGCCCCTGGGGGGCAGCGAAGACGGCCGCGCCGCCGGAAGACTGCGGTTTCCCCGCTCTTGAGGGCATTGGGCGCAGTGGCCGTTGTAGCGGCGCTTGTTCTCAGCGCAGTTCTGCTCGCTCGATTCACGACAACGGATTCGCGCGGGTTGCCAGCTGACCGCAAGCCCTCACCGCAACGCACGCCGATGGCTGCCCCTGCGCCGCACATGCCAGCCAGGGAGCATGAACCCAGGGCCGCCACTCCGCAAACAGGCGCTCCTCTGAAATCTCCGCAGCAAGCCCCGGCAACGCCGGCAGTCCCGGAGGCCGATGCGGCTGACGCGAACTCCCTTCGCGCCGCCCTGCCGCCCTTGCCGCCTGAACTCCCCCCCCTTAAAAAGAAGCCTCGGGTGTCCATTATTATCGATGATGTGGGTTACGATCGTGCGTTGGCCGAAAAATTCATGAGCCTGGATGCTGCGCTGACCCTGTCCATTCTGCCGCACAGTCCGCATCAGCAGGCGATTGCCCGCATCGCCCATGCCCAGGGTTCTGAAATCATGCTGCATCTGCCGATGGAACCTTTGGAATACCCCGAAATCAACCCCGGACCCGGCGCTTTGCTGAGCTCGATGAGCCCGGACGAGTTATTGAAGGTACTCGAGGAGAATCTGCAAACCGTGCCGTACGTCAAGGGGGTCAATAACCACATGGGCTCTAAATTGACCACCCATTCCGAACAAATCTACCAGGTGTTTTCCGTATTGAAACGACGCGGGCTTTTTTTCGTCGACAGCCGCACCACGGAGGCGAGTGTTTGCCTGCCCTCGGCACGGCTGCTGCAACTGCCGTTTGCCCAGCGGGACGTGTTCCTGGATCATGTTCAAGATCCGGCGTTCATCCGCAAACAGTTTCGCGAGCTGG
>JALOPB010000369.1 GCA_025454115.1 Desulfobacterales bacterium
TTTTGAAAGGTTTCGACGAAAATGGTCTGCGCATGGCCGGGCAGCTGGACCGGGCCCTGGAATCGGTATCCGCAAGCCATCAACGTCGCCACCGCCGCCGCAACGATCGCCGCTGCGGCGATCGTCAGGCCGCATTCGCCCGCCGCAAGGGAACGGTTCAATTCCACGGATGCTCCTGATCCCGGTCTCCGGGCGCCGTCAGACCACCACGTTGACCAGTTTGTTTTTGACCATGATGACCTTCCGAACGGCTCGACCCTGCACGAACTTGCGCACATTTTCGTCGGCGAGGGCCATTTGCTTCAGCGCCTCCTCGTCGGCGTCGATTCCCGCCGTGATCCGGCTGCGCAGCTTGCCGTTCACTTGGACGACGATCAGCACCTCATCGCGCTCGATGGCATCCTCGCTCCAACTCGGCCAGGACGCCAGCAGGATGCTTCGGGTGTTCCCGAGCGCCGCCCACAGCTCCTCGGCGACGTGCGGCACGATGGGCGCCAGCATCAGCGTCAGGGATTCGAGCGCCAGGCGCATCACCCCGGCCCCTGCCGGGCCGGGATGCTTCCCGTCGAGAAGGGTCATGGCGTTGAACAGCTCCATGACGGCGCTGATGGCCGTGTTGAAGTGAAACCGTTCTTTCGTGCGTCTTGCGGACCAGCCCCTGCAACGGTTCGTCCAGATCGCGGAGCGGGCCCGCATAGGGCTGTGCCGGTGCCGCCAACGGCATCCAGTCCGCCGCCAGCCGCCAGACCCGGTTCAGGAACCGGAAACCGCCCTCGACCCCCTGCTCGCTCCACTCCAGATCCTTCTCGGGCGGCGCGGCAAACAGGCAGAACAGCCGCGTGGTGTCGGCGCCGTACCGCTCCAACGGGTCGATCACGTTTTTCTTGGACTTGGACATCTTCTCCACCCGCCCCACGACCACCGGCCGGCGGCACTTGCCGCAAAACCGCGCCCCCCCCTCGGCGATCGCGTCGGTCGGGAAGAGAAAGCCGTGCGCTTCGCAGGCGATCGTCTCCTTGCAGACCATGCCCTGAGTCAGCAGGCGCGTGAACGGCTCCTTGAACGATACCAGGCCTTCATCCTGCAGCACCCGTGTGTAGAACCTCGAGTAAAGCAGATGCAGGATGGCGTGTTCCACCCCGCCGATGTATTGGTCGACCGGCATCCAATAGTCCACCGCCGCGGGCTCGAACATGCCCGTGCGGCAGTCCGGGCTGCAGAACCGCTCGAAGTACCAGGAGGATTCGACAAAGGTGTCCATGGTGTCGGTCTCCCGCCGCGCCTGGGTGCTTCCGCATTTCGGGCAGACCGTCCGCACGAAGCGTTCCAGGGCCGGCAGCGGCGACTGCCCGCCCTCCAGCAGATCGGCATCCTCGGGCAGGACGACCGGCAGGTCCGCCTCCGGCACCGGGACGATGCCGCAGCATTCGCAATGGATGACGGGGATCGGCGCCCCCCAGTAGCGCTGCCGCGAAATCCCCCAGTCCCGCAGCCGGAAGCTCACCGTGCGACGGCCGAGATCGTTGGCCTCCAGGTGGCCGGCGATGGCTTCCTGGGCCTCGCGGTTCGGAAGCCCGTTGAAGGCGCCGGAGTTGACCATGACCCCCTCGCCGGCATAAGCCGCGGTCATGGCGTCGGGATCCAGTTCGCTGTCGGGAGGCTGGACCACCACGACGATCGGCAGACCGTATTTTTTGGCAAACTCGAAATCGCGCTGATCGTGGGCCGGCACGGACATGACGGCTCCGGTCCCGTATTCCATCAGGGCGAAGTTGGCGGTGTAGATGGGCATCCGGCGGCCGGTCATCGGGTTCAGGCAATCGGCGCCGACGAACACCCCTTCCTTTTCATAGCTCTCGAGGGCCTTGGCCGAACGGTCCTGGTGCGAGATGCGTTCGACGAAGGCCAGCACCTCGGCCTCCTGAGGCGTCCCCTGGCACAGCTTCGGCACCAGCGGATGCTCGGGCGCCAGGCACATGAACGTCGCCCCGAAAACCGTGTCGTGGCGGGTGGTGAACACCGAAATTTCGCCGCCGCCCTGCTCCAGGGGAAAGCGGATCTCCGCCCCCAGGCTCTTGCCGATCCAGTTCTTCTGCATGGTGATGACTTTTTCAGGCCATCCCGGCAGCTGATCGCAATAAAGCAGCAGGTCCTCGGCGTAGCGCGTGATGCGGAAGAACCATTGCCAGAGCTTCTTCTGGCGCACGGGTTTGCCGCAGCGCCAGCACATGCCGGCCTCCACCTGCTCGTTGGCCAGCACCGTCTGGCAGGGGTCGCACCAGTTGACGTAGGACTCCTTGCGGAAGGCCAGCCCTTTTTCATACATGCGCAAAAAAAGCCACTGTTCCCAGCGGTAGTATTCCGGCCGGCAGGTGGCGAGCTCCCGCCGCCAGTCGTAGCTGAACCCCAGCCGTTTCAGCTGGGCGCGCATGTGGTCGATGTTGGCGTAGGTCCAGCGCGCCGGGTGGGTCTTGTTCGCAATGGCGGCGTTTTCGGCCGGCATGCCGAAGGCGTCCCAGCCCATGGGGTGCAGCACGTTGAAGCCGCGCATGCGCTTGTAACGCGCCACCACATCACCGATGGTGTAATTGCGCACATGACCCATGTGGATGTTTCCCGAAGGATATGGGAACATCTCCAGCAGGTAGTATTTGGGTCGACCGGGGGCTTCGCTGACCCGGAACAGGTCTTCAGCCTCCCAGCGTCCCTGCCATTTGCGCTCCAGGACCTGCGCATCGTACCGTTCGTCCATGCTCGGATGCGTCCCTTCGTTCGAATTCGGAAGTCGCCAAATTTTTTTTAATGCCATACAATCGCTGGAACTGCAAGAAGGGATCCATAATTTTCGTTTGACTTGTTTTCAGTGATGCCATATGAACATGAGAATTTTTCACTGGAAACCAACCGACTGATTGGAAACGACCACAAAGGGCTCATGAGCGCTAAAATTCTCATCAATGCCAGCGATCCGGAAGAGATCCGGGTCGCCACCGTGAAAGACGGCCGCCTGGAGGAGTTCCGCATCGAAAGCGCGGCGCGGGAAATCACTCAAGGCAATATCTACAAGGGGATCATCGCACGCGTCGAGCCCAGCCTGCAGGCGGTATTCGTCGACTATGGGGCCGAGCGCAACGGATTCCTCCAGAAGCACGACATTCACGACGACTATTACCACGAAGACGACTCTCGCGACGTCCCGCTGCATCGTCTGGTCAAACGCGGGCAGGGCGTGATGGTGCAGATCGCCAAGGACCCGATCGGCACCAAGGGGGCCATGCTCACCACTCTCATCTCGCTGCCGGGCCGACATGTTGTTCTCATGCCGGGCCACTCGGTGCGCGGGGTGTCGCGCAAAATCGAAGATGACGCCGAGCGCGTCCGGCTGAAACAGATCGTCGGCGAACTGGAGATCCCCGAAAACTTCGGCGTGATCGTGCGCACGGCCGGCCAGGGCTGTTCCAAAACCATGATTTCAAAAGACCTGAAGGATCTGCTGCGCCTGTGGAAGACCATCAAGGGCAAGGTGATGAAGGAGCCGCCCACCGCTCTGCTCTATAAGGAGAGCGCCCTGGTGATTCGTTCGATTCGCGATTCGTTCAGCCCGGAGGTCGCGGAAATCCTGATCGACGAAGCGAACGTGTTCCGGGAGGCCCAGGAGCTGATCACTATTTTCTCCAGCAAACACAACCAGGTCGTCAAATTCTACGAGGGCGACAAACCGATTTTCTCCAAGTTCCAGCTCGAGGACCAGATCGCGTCCATTTTCGAAAACCGGGTGCGGCTCAAATCCGGCGGATCCATCGTCATCGCCCCCACCGAGGCCCTGGTGGCCATCGACGTCAACTCGGGCAAGTCCACCCATGAGAAATCGGTCGAGCAGACCGCGTTCCAGACCAATCTGGAGGCCGCCGAGGAGATCGCCCGCCAGCTGCGACTGCGGGACCTGGGCGGGCTGATCGTGGTCGACTTCATCGACATGAAGGAGTCCAAACACCGCGCCGAAGTCGAACGGGCGTTAAAGAACCACGTCAAGCTCGACCGCGCCCGATCCAAGATCGGACGCATCTCGAAGTTCGGCCTGCTCGAGATGTCCCGGCAGCGGATTCACCCCTCCATCGAGTTCGGCAGCCACGTCACCTGCCGCTGCTG
>JALOPB010000065.1 GCA_025454115.1 Desulfobacterales bacterium
GTGAGACCTTTGCGAATGGCCTCGGTTGCGGCTTCGGCAATGTGGGCCGGCGTGTTGAAGTCGGGATCGCCGCCGCCCAGGTTGACCACCTGGACGCCGTTCTGCTGAAGTTCGCGCGCCCGGTCGGAAACGGCCACGGTCATCGACTCGCTCAATGCATCGATCTTCTGCGCCCAATGTCGTCTCATCAGGATTCCTCTCTTTCGCAATAAACGGTTCCAGGTGCTTCCGGCAGACCGTCGGTTGGTTGAGATCCTCGTCAGGGGTACTGAATACAACAAATCGAAGCGATCGTCATCGGAAAAAATTCAGTAAGGCCAAGCCTTGCACTCCCCCCCTCATCTAAATTATATCTTAGCTAACTAACGATGTCAGGTGTATCCATGACCCGCAATCGTACGGCTTTTTTTGATGTGCCTGCAGACCGATTGACCGAGCGCGACGCCCGCGCGGAGCTTAAAGAGCTGGCAGAGCTGATCGCCCACCACGATCGACTCTATCATGAACAGGACCATCCCGAGATCAGCGATGCCGAGTATGACGCGTTGCGGCAGCGTAACGCATCGATCGAGAAACGGTTTCCGTTGTTGGTTTTACCGGATAGTCCGTCGAGGAAAGTTGGGGCGGCTCCGGTCGACGGATTCAAAAAAGTGCGCCACCGGGTGCCGATGCTTTCGCTCGAAAACGCCTTTCTGCGCGAGGACATTGTCGACTGGCTGGACGGAATCCGCAACTACCTTCTGGAGCTGAGGGACCCGGGTGTGGCTATCGAGGTCCGGTGCGAGCCCAAGATTGACGGGCTGTCATGTGCGCTGCGATACGAGGGCGGGAACCTGGTGAGTGCCGCTACGCGAGGCAACGGCGAAGTAGGCGAGGATGTCACAACCAATGTCATGACGATTCAAAACATTCCGCGAAAGCTAAGGGGCAGTGAGTGGCCAGGCGTTATAGAAGTGCGTGGCGAGGTTTACATGACCGATGCGGATTTCTTGGCGCTCAACGCACAGCAGGAAGCCATCGGCGGCAAGGTGTTCGCCAACCCCCGCAATGCTGCCGCCGGAAGCCCGCCGGAAGCTTGCGCCAGCTCGATCCGTCCGTGACCGCATCGCGTCCCTTGCAGTTTACCGCGCATGGCTGGGGTGAGGCGTCGGAGTCTTTTGCGGACACGCAATCGGAAGCCCTGCGCCGGATCCACGACTGGGGGTTTCGGTCGAGCGAGCCCTATCAAGTGGTCAAGGTCGTGGACGCCGATGTAGCCGGACTTTGCGGCTACTACGATGAGATCGAACGCCGGCGATCCGGCCTGGGATTCAGCATCGACGGGATTGTGCTCAAGGTCGATCGGCTGAGTTGGCAGGGCCGTCTCGGCTTTGTCAGCCGGTCGCCCCGCTGGGCCGTCGCGTGGAAATTTCCGCCGGAGCGCGCCGTGACCGTTGTCGAGGACATACAATGCCAGGTGGGCCGTACCGGCAAGATCACGCCGGTTGCCCATTTGAAGCCGATCACGGTCGGCGGGGTAATGGTGCGGCGGGCGACGTTGCATAACTCCGACGAGATCGAGCGCAAGGGGATCCGGATCGGAGATACGGTGGTGATCCAGCGCGCCGGCGATGTGATTCCGCAGGTGGTGGAAGCCCTGCCGGCGCAGCGGCCTGAGACCAGCGCAGTCTATCGATTCCCGGAGCGTTGCCCGGTGTGCGGCAGTCGAGTGGCCCGGGAAGCCGGCGAAGCTGACAGTTACTGCACCGGTGGCCTGATCTGTTCGGCTCAGGTCGTCGAGCGGCTGAAACATTTCGCATCCCGGAAGACACCGGTGGATATCTTTACCCTGGAGGCACGTGACGGACACCAATTGCCGCCGCTGTGCGAGTGGGAGGGCTGGGGGGAGAAGTCGGCCCGCAACCTGTTCGAGGCCATCCAGCGTGCGCGGGTGATTTCGCTGGACCGATTTATCTATGCCCTGGGCATCCGTCAGGTCGGGGCGGCGACAGCGCGCCTGTTGGCCAGACATTACCGTTCGCTGGCGCATTGGCGCACGTGCATGGAAGCTTCGCAGGATCGTAGCTCGGACGCCTACGTCGACCTGTTCTCAATCAACGGCATCGGAGCGCGCATGGCGGACGATCTCCTTCAATTCATCGCCGAGCCCCACAACCAGGAGGTTTTGGACGGCCTGACTGCGGCAACGACTGAACAGTTGCCGCTCGTCACCGTGCACGACTATGAGCGCCTGTCGAATGCATCGCCGATTTTCGGAAAGACCGTGGTGTTCACCGGCACCCTGTCATCCATGAGCCGTAGCGAGGCCAAGTCGCAGGCTGAAGCGCTGGGTGCCAACGTGGCCGGGGCGGTATCCAGAAAAACGGATTATGTGGTGGCCGGGCCGGGCGCAGGCTCCAAGGAGAAGCGCGCCAGGGAGCTGGGGCTGATCGTGCTGAGTGAGCAGCAGTGGCTGGAGCTGATCGGCGGTGGACAGTAAGCGGAGTTGTCGCAATAAGGCGGAATCAAGCAGTTACAACGTCCGAACAAGAGAGGTGGTCGATGGGTGAAAACGTCAGGGCCCGCGTCGTGATCGATGGCCGCGTGCAGGGGGTCGCCTATCGGTTCGAGACGCAATATGCGGCCGAACGCATCGGTGTGAACGGGTGGGTCCGCAACCGTCCGGACGGGACCGTACAGGCCCTGTTCGAGGGTGAGCGGGCGCGCGTGGAGGAGATGATCGCTTGGTGCCGTCGCGGGCCGGCGCTGGCGCGCGTAACCACGGTGGATGTGAGCTGGGAAGACTACTGCGGAGATCTATCGGACTTCAGGATCCTGCGTTGATATGAAACCCGGCTGCAGCCGGGGTCGCGCAATAAAAAAGGCGGACGCGCTCATGCGCGCCCGCCTTTTAGTCGAGTTGAAATCAGACTGCGTCTTTTAGGGCTTTGCCGGCCTTGAACTTGACAACCGTAGAAGCCTTGATTTTAATCGCGTCGCCGGTCTGCGGGTTGCGTCCTTTACGGGCCTTGCGCTTGGACTTGCTGAAGGTGCCGAACCCGACCAGGGTTACCTTGCCGTCCGGCTTCTTAAGCGCCTTGGTCACGTTGTCCATGAAGGATTGCAGAGCCGCGGCCGCGGCCACTTTCGAAATCCCGGCATCCTTCGCCACTTTGTCGATTAATTCAGCTTTGGTCATGGCCTTCTCCCATCTTGAGGTGATGTTTGCGGTTCATGGATGTATGTGGAACCACTGACGATTGAAGCTCATTACAGAAAGACATCAGAGCTGTCAATACAAATCTGCGGTCAAGCGGATACCTCCAACGCCACGCCAATCAACGGTTTACAGAGACATCCGGTGCTCAAGCCGTGCTGAACAGGGCTTCGACGAAGCGCTCGGGATCGAAGTCCTGCAGATCCTCGATCGATTCACCGATCCCGATGTACTGCAGCGGAATGTCGAAAGCCCGGCGGATGGCGATGACAATGCCGCCCTTGGCGGTTCCGTCCAGCTTGGTGAGCGCGATCCCGGTCACTCCCAGGGCCTGGTGGAACATCTCGGCCTGGGCAACGGCGTTTTGCCCCGTGGTGGCGTCGAGGACCAGCAGCACCTCCTGGGGGGCTTCCGGCAGACGCTTGCCGATGGAGCGTTTGACCTTCTTGATTTCCTCCATCAGGTTGACCTTGGTGTGCAAGCGCCCGGCGGTGTCGACGATGACGACGTCCGTCTGGCGGGCCAGCGCAGCCTCCACCGCGTCGTACGCGACCGCCGCCGGATCGGTGCCGTCCTTGTGCCGAATGAGGCCGGCGCCGGCGCGCTCGGCCCAGATCGCCAATTGATCGACCGCCGCCGCGCGGAAGGTGTCCGCCGCCGCGATCAGAACGCTGCGGCCCTCCGCCGTAAACCGAGCCGCCAGCTTACCGATCGTGGTGGTCTTGCCCACGCCGTTGACGCCGACCACCATGACTACGTGAGGCCGGGTCGTGGCAACGGGTGCAGACGGAGCGCGATGTGCAAGGATGGCCAGAATTTCGTTGCGCAACACATTCTGCAGCGCCTCAACATCGGCGGCCCGGGCGGCGGAAATTCGCTCGATCAACTCGGTGGCGGTCTGGACGCCGACGTCAGCGGTGATCAACAGCTCCTCAATCTGCTCCAGCACGGCAGCATCGATTTTCTTCTGGCCGCCTAAAATCCGGCCGAAGCCTTCGGCAAAATTCTGGCGTGTTTTGGCCAGGCGCTGTTTCAGCCGGCTGAAATACCGGCCGCGGCGTTCGACCTCCGGCGGGGCGTCGCTCGTTTCCGGCGGGGGCGGAGCGGCCGTCGTCTCCGGTGCAGGCGGGGTGTCGGGCGTCTCCGCCGGGGCGGAGTCATTTTTGCGTCTGAACCAGCCCACGGGGCTGCGGCTCCTTATCGTTTGGTGAACGGTGGCTGCGGCGGCCAGCGTTTCAGGCCGCCACCGCTTCCGGACGTTTGAGGTTGACGGAGACCACCTTGGACACGCCTTTCTGTTCCATGGTGATGCCGAAGAGCGTGTCCGCGAACTCCATGCTGCGCTTGTTGTGAGTGATCATGATGATCTGGGATTTTTCGCCGATGTGCTGGAGCAGGTCGTTGAATCGGAAGACGTTCGATTCGTCGAGCGGCGCGTCGATTTCGTCCAGCAGGCAGAAGGAGGTCGGCCGGATCAGAAAAATTGCGAAAATAAAGGCGATGGCGGCCATGGCCTTTTCCCCCCCGGACAGCAGGCTCATACGGGTCAGTTTCTTTCCGGGCGGGTGGATCATGTACTCCACGCCCGTTTCCAGAGGCCGCTCCGGCTCGGTCAGGACCAGTTCGGCCGTTCCGCCGTTGAACAGGCGCGGGAAGACCTCGCCCAGCTTGGCGTTGATGGCCTGGAAGGTCTGCATGAAGCGTTCCTGGGAGACGGTGTTGATCTTGCGAATCACCTGCTGCAGGCCGTCGATCGCCTTCTCAAGATCCTCCTTTTGGGTCTGGAGGAAATCGTGGCGCTCGTTGAGCTGCTGATATTCCTTGATGGCGCCGAGATTGACGTCGCCGATGCGGCCGATCTTGGTGCGCAGGCGGTTCAGCTCGGCCTCCAGCGCATCGAGGTCGGGTGCCGCGTCGGAGACGGCCGCATCGCCGCCGGTTTCAATCTGGGCGCTGAGCTCGGCAAAGGGGGTTTGGTACCGATCCGCCAGCTGGCTGGCGATGTGCTCGCGCTTGAGCTTGCGCTGGGCCTGCTCGAGCTCCAGCATCCGGAACTGCTCGAGGGCTTTTTCGCGCCGGTCCTTGATTTCGGAGATTTTGCCGTCGCTTTCCTTGAGCCTTGCGTCGATGGCGGCGTAATCCGTTTCGCCGCGTTCGATCTCTTGATCGATCCCCGCGATCTGGCGGTAATTTTCAGCCAGCGTCTGCTCGAACTGAGCGACCTTGGTTTGGGAGGCTGCAGCCTTTGCGGCCTTTTGTTCGATTTCAAACCCCAACTGCTCCAGGCGCCGCAGACCGTCGGCCTGGAATTCCTTGAGCCGCCGCAGGCTCCCGGCGTTGTTCTCCAGGCGTGCGTTGAGCGTGGTCATCTCGAGTTTGAGGTTGACGACCTTTTGATTGGCCTCCTGCTGTTGAGCAGTGAGTTCCGAAATCCGTTGGGAGTTGGCGGCCACGTCGGTCTGGGCGGCGGTGATGTCGGTGGTGATGGCGGCCAACGCCCGGTCGGTCTTGCCGATCTCGTCGTCGAGGTCGCTCGCTTCGCCGAGCAATTGCTCCTGTTCGAGCTGAATGATCTCCAGCTGGCGGCGCAAACTCTTGAGATCTTCCGTCACCTTGTAAAGGGCTTTTTCCGCTTCGATTTCGTTTTCGCGGGCTTGATTTTTTTGCTCGATCGTTCGCTGCAGCTCGATGTCCAGGTTGCGGACGTCGGCCTCCAGGGCCTTGAGGTCGGCGCGGGTGTTTTCCATCCGCTGCTCCAAGGCCCGGTTTTGCTGCTGCAGCGTTTTCAGTTCCTGCTTTTTTACCAGAATGCCGCTGGATGCATCCTTGCCGCCTCCGATCATGAAGCCCCTGGGCGAGATCACGTCGCCGCTGCGGGTGACCAGGGTTTGGATTTTTCCGTTCTGGTTGAAGATGGAAAGGGCGTCCGGCAGCGTTTCAGCCAGAACGACATTGCCGAGCAGGGCCTGGGCAATGGCTTCAAAACCCGGCTGTACCGACACTTGGTGCAGGAGCAACCGCGATGGGTCCGGCCGATCGGCATCCCCCGCCGACGTGTCATGCAGCGCGGTCACCGGGATAAAACCGCTGCGGCCGGCGTTGCGGGACTGGAGGTAGTCAATCGCGCTCAGGCCGGCCTGTTGGCTTTCGACGATGATGTACTGCAAGGTTTCACCGAGTGCGGCCTCGACCGCCAGGGCGGCGGCGGGCTCCGGTTCGATCACGTCGGCTACCAGGCGGATGATGCCCTCTAATCCCGGGTCCGTCGGTGCCGACCCGGACGGTTCGGCGCCGCCGGCCGGTTTGGCGTGCTTCATGACCGCGCGGACGCCGTCCTTGTACCACTCGAAGTTGTCCTCCATTTTCTTCAGGGTGGCATACTTCGAACGCACGCTGCTGCGCTCCAGCTCCAGGCTCTGGAGCTGCTTTACGAGGGCTCCCAGAGCCTTTGATTTCTCATCCAGGCGCTGCCGGGTATCCGCGATTCGTCCGGTCAGGGATTCGATCTCGGCCTTGACGGCTTCGATCTGCCTTTGGGCCCGGCCCTCGCGCTCTTGCGCCTGGGTGATCTTCTGGTGCGACAGCACCTCTTCTTCGTCGATGCGCTTCAGCCGTCGCCGGAGGTTTTCGCGGTTGCTGGAGGCGTTCTGGTGCGCGTTGCGGTACTGGGCTTCCCGGGCCATGAGATCCAGCAGTCGGGACTTGGCGGATTCCAGTGTCTGGTTCATTCCAGCCAGCTCGGTGTTCAATTGCTCCTGGGCAGAGCGTTCCCGATCCAAGGTCGCTCGGAGGCCTGCGACGCTCTCTCGCAGTTGCTCGCTTTCCGTCTCGCCCTGCGCGATTTCGGCCAGCATGCTCTGGTTCTTGGCTTCCATGCCCTGCCTTGCATCCTGCAGCTCGCCGCGTTCCCGGCTCAAACGCTCGATTTCTCCTCGCAGGTGCTTCAGGTCGTTCTCTAAACGGTCAACGGTACGCTGGAGGTCATACTTTTGGGTTTTCTGCTCTGCGATCGCCTGGTTTTTCTGCCAGCGTTCGAGCTTGATCTCTTCCACGGCCGCGTCGAGTTTCTTCAGCTCGGCGGTGTGTTCGAGGTCCGCGTCGCGCAGCTGCAGGAGCAGCGCCTCGGTCTCGTCGATCTGGCGGCTGAAGGCCTGGAAGTGATGGAGTCCCAGGCGCACGTCCAACTCCTTGGCGCGGGTCTGATACTTGTTGAACAGCTCGGCTTTGCGGGCCTGGCGCTTGAGGCTGTCCATTTGACGCTTGATTTCAACGATGATATCGGCCACGCGCAGCAGGTTCTGATGGGTCATCTCGATCTTGCGCAATGCCTCGGCCTTGTGGTGCTTGTAACGCGTGACCCCGGCGGCTTCCTCGATAAAATAGCGGCGTTCTTCGGGGCCGGCCTCGGTAATGACGCCAATGTTACCCTGCTGGATGACGGCATAGGATTTGGAGCCCATTCCGCTGCCGAGGAAGATGTTGTGGATGTCTTTCAAGCGGCAGGCCTGTTTGTTCAGAAGGTAGGCGCTCTCGCCGGACCGGTAAAGCCGACGCGTCACGTTGATCTCGGTGAAATCCTTGAGTTCCTCCGGAGCGCTGCCGTTGTCGTTGGAAAGGGTCAACGACACCTCCGCCATACCGAGCGGCGGCTTGCCGTTCGTGCCGGAGAAAATCACATCTTCCATGGATTTCCCACGCAGCTGTTTGACGCTCTGTTCGCCCATCACCCAGCGGATGGCGTCGATCACGTTGCTCTTGCCGCAGCCGTTGGGGCCCACGACCGCTGTGATGCCTTCGGGAAAATCAATGGCTGCCCGGTCGAAAAAAGATTTGAAACCGGTAATTTCCAATTTTTTTAGCTTCATGGAGCCGCGTGACCTCCAAAGGTGATGAAATCCGACAGTGGGTCAATATTAGCAAGGGGGGCGGTCGATGTAAAGAAAAAACACAACTACCGGTATGTTTTCCCCATTCCGGACACTAAATGTGGGGGGGATGGGCAGATCGGCGCTTCATCTCCCGGGACAAAGCCCTGGAGCTCCTGCGCATACCAGTGATCCCGGAATGTCGCCGCCCAACCGGCTGAGGTGCAGGTGAATCGAACCAGGCCGAAGCCGGCCCGGTGGAGCGGCTCCCGGCTGGTCGCCGAGGCGGAGGGCGCCCCGATCACCGGAATGGGTGCCTGCGGGCCGGGCAGATAGGCTCGGGAACGCTGATGCGTATGTCCGTGTAAAATGAGTTCGGCGCCGTGCCGCTGAACCATGCGGGCGAATGCATCGGCGTCGGATAAGCGCTTGTGAGCCGATACCATGCCCGGAACGGGCGGATGATGGATCAGCACGATGCGGAAAAGCGAGCGTTGAGCGGTTTCGGTCAACCATTCGGAACAGCGGGCAAGCTGGTCGGCGCCGATGCTGCCGGCAGCCGAAAAAGGACGGGTCGGATGTGCGCTGGAGAGTCCGATCAAGGCGATCGGGCCGCGGATTCGAATGGCGGGCCACTCCATCCAGCCTCGTCTTTCAGGCTCATCCGAAGACATGTATTCCACCCAGCGTGATAAACGTTCCAGCCACCTCGTCGAAACCAGTGCGTCGTGGTTGCCGGGCACCATGAACACGTGTTGGGGGGAGCCGATGGCCTCCAGGCAGCGCTGTGCAGCGTCGCACTCGGCGGGCAACGCCAACTGGGTCAGGTCTCCGGTCACAACGATGTGGTCAGCAGCTTGAGCCCGAATGGCTCGAATGAGAGCATCAAGGATTTCCGGATCGTGCAGCCGCCGCCGGCGAATCCGCCAGCTGAGGTAGCTGAGAATTCGCTTGTTGGCGAATGCGGGCGGCGAGGCCGTTTCCGGGCGGCACAGATGAAAATCGGAGAGGTGAATCAGCGTGAAATCGGCGCGGTCCGGGCCAGTCTTTACAAAACTCATGGCGACATATATAAACCACGATGCGTTGCTTTTCAACGCCGGAAACGCGCGGACCCATCCATTCCCGACGGCACCGCGCCCTACGAAATGAGCGCAGATTTGCTTTTGACCACATCAGAATCTAACCTCCCCCGGCGGCCGGCAGATGTATCGACCGGCCGGGGACCCTGGCGCGTGGGGGTGATCAGCAACCCGTTGAGCGGTGCCAATCGTCGCCGGGGGCTTGGAGCCGTTCAGCATTGCCTGCGAGGGTATCCCGACGTTCCGCACCGCACGGTGCGAGGCATGGAAGACATTCAGGCGGCGCTCGATGATTTCCGCCGCCGTAACCTGAATCTGATTGCGGTGAATTCCGGGGACGGAACGGTTCAGGCGGTGTTGACGGTGTTGCTGGGGCAACGGCTGTTCGAATCGCCGCCGTTGCTGGCGCTCCTGAGCGGCGGCACCACCAACATGACCCATCAGGACCTAGGATTGAGCGGACCGCCGGCTGACTCCTTGAGGCGAGTGATCGATTGGGCGTATCACGGCGACGGACCGGCTCGAATCCGGCGGCGAACCATCCTGAAGGTTCATGCCGGGCGAGATATTCCGCCGCTTTACGGGCTTTTTTTCGGTTCGGCCTGCATCTTCAACGGCATCCGGTTTTTCCATTCCAGGGTCCACCGCATGGGGTTACGCGGCGACGCGGCCCATCTGTTGATCGTCGCCCGTTTCCTTTGGGCGCTGGCCCGTCGGGATGACGCATTGGCCGCACCGCTGCCCGCCGGGATCGGGGCGGGGTTGCTCACCGTCGAGCCGAGCCATTACCGGCTGCTGCTGGTGACGACATTGGACCGGCTCATCATGGGGCTGCGCCCGTTCCAGCCGAATGGAGAAGGGCCTCTGAAGCTGACGGCCATCGACGCCCGGCCGCGGAAATTTCTGCGCGTCCTGCCGTTTCTGCTCCGAGGCCGGCCGCACCCTTGCGCCCATCCCGGAAACGGCTACATCGCATGCCATGCACCGGCCGTTCGACTCGATATGGATGGCGGATTTGCCGTCGACGGCGAGCTTTTCAGCGCGGACCGGCGCAGCGGCCCGGTTTTGATCGAAGCCGGCGGACAGGCGGACTTTTTATTGTTCCGGCAATAAAATATGTTCAATGCGGCCCTATCACTCGTCGGCGGGGCGGGTTTTCGGCCGCAGCGTGCCGCAACCACCCATTCAACGAACCAGCGTACGGCAGCAAGCCCGCATCACATGGTTCCGGACAGCCCCGGAGGACAGATGCCCACGCAGCCGATAGTCGGCTCTGCCTGCGCGCGGTTCGTCTAGACGGCTGGGGGGCGTGGCAGGATCGCCTGAAAATTGCGGCACGCTGCGGCCGAAAACCCGCCCCGCCGGATCTCGGCTGAAGGTGTACCGGTTGAATTGCCGGAGCAATAAGACTGTGAACGCAGTGCTTCCCGAAATAATGCTGAATCTGATCCGTCAGAAGGCGGCCCAACCGGCAGCTGAAGCGGTACACGCTCTGGCGAAGCAGATCCGAGCCACTTACGGCGATGCGGTTCAGGGGATCCTGTTTTACGGATCCTGCCTGAGGTCGGGTGACGACCGGGGCGGTATGGTCGACCTTTACGTCATTGTGGACCGCTACCGCAGCGCCTATCGTTCCCGGTTCTGGGCGGTTCTCAACAAAATCCTGCCACCGAACGTCTTCTACCTGGAGACTTGCGCCGAGGGGCGGGTGGTGCGGGCCAAATACGCCGTTCTTTCGTTGGCGGATCTCAGGGCCGGAACCTCCGGCGCATGGTTTCATTCGTACCTCTGGGGCCGTTTCGCCCAGCCTGCCGCCATCCTCTATGCCCGGGACGCCGACATGGCCGCTCAGCTGCATCAGGCGTTGGGGCAGGCAGTGGTCACCTTTTTGTCCCGGGTCGTCCCCTGCGCACCCGAGCGGTTTTCGACTCGGCAACTGTGGATGAAGGGCCTGTCCCTGAGCTATCGCGCCGAGCTTCGGGCCGAACGGCCCGAGAAAGTGGCCGGTCTGTTTCAGTCTTCCGCTGACTATTACGATCAAATCACCGCCGCATCGCTGCCGCTGTTGCCGTACCGGGTCGAGCGCATCGAAACCGACGACGCCTGTTTCGAACCTCACATTTCCAGCTGGCGACGACTCAGCTGCCGGATCGGCTGGCGAATCCGGTCGCTGCAGGGCAAATTCCTTTCCGTTGTCCGGCTGCTCAAGGGGGCTTTTACCTTCTCGGGCGGCCTGGACTACATCCTATGGAAGATCGAGCGCCACACCGGGGTAACCGTGGTGGTCCCGCCGCGTCTCAGGCGGCATCCGATTCTGGCACTTTGCATACTGTCCTGGAGGCTGTACCGCAAGGGCGCTTTCCGGTGAAAACCGGTCGCAACGGGCAGTGGGCCTCAGCCGGAGGCGGCATGACCGACAGCTCCGGTTGCCGGTCCGATGCGTGCTGCTATCGGTTATGAATGAAGGCGCGGATCGCCCGCTCTTGTTCGGGACGCAGACCGTTTAGGCGGATGCCGATGCCGGTGGGTTCGCTGCGAATGGTCTCGCCGCTGAAGATCAACGCCTTTTCCAGGCCGGGCAGGCGACAGCTGATGCGAATGGGCTTTCCAGCCGGGAAGGATCGTTCGGTCTTGATGAACATGCCGACCGTGCTGATATCGGTGATGGTGCCGTCGAAGGTGGCGGCATCGAGGACGCAGACCGCGCGCAGATGACAGGCCTTGCGGTGGATCTGGCGCATGGGCGAATCGTCTTCGTCCAGGTTGATCGTAGTGACTTCGGTCGGCTCCGGGGGGGATTCTATCAGCTGCTCAAACAGCCGCTGGCGTTGGTCTCCGGTCATTTCGAGAACCAGCTTGTAGAGGTGCTGGGTGATCCGCTCCCCCAGCAGCTGCTTGAGCAGAATCAGTTGTTGGTCCTTCGGCAGCTGGTCGACCAGACTGAACAGCCGGACGGTGGTGCCGAAACGGCCCAGCGGCGAACCGAACTCGTCCATGGAAGATCCTCCTAGAATCCGGCTTGTTTGAAAAGAGATGCCAGATCCATCTGGTTGACGGCGTCGCTCACCAGTTCTCCGATCACCTTTTCAGCGTCGGCCTTTTTCATCCACATCATTCGTTCAGCGCTGCCGTTAACCGTCTGCTGGCTGAGGAGGGTGGCGTTTTTGAGCAGATGGCTCTCGTAAGCGACCGTCGCGCTCCACTTCCGGTCGCCGAAATCCATCCGGAAGTCTTTGAGCACGAACTTGAACTGCGCGTCGGCAGCAGCGCCGGCCGGCACGACCCTGACTCCGGCGTCTTCCAGACGATAGCGCAGGATTTCCACGAACAGAGGACCGAGGGCATAGGCACCCTTGAGTTCGCCGCTGCGGCCGGGCTTGGAAACCGTAAGGGCATAGACGTTGGTGAACCCCTCCAGTTCGTTCCGGGCGCTCGGGCTGAGAAACGCGCTGTCCCTGCGAGCGTCCTCGAAGGCGATGGCAACGCTGCGGCCGATGGGGGTTCCGGGCTGCGCCGGAAGCAGGTAGTTCACGCCGAGAACATTGGAAGTGGCGCAAGCGGCCGCGCCCAGCACCGCCAGCAGACCCAGACATAACCACGGTCGAAACTGAATTTTCCGCATGGTTGCGATCTCCCTCGAGACGAATACTCCTTCAGGTCAAGAGCTTTTCCGGCTGAAAACCGGAGACTGAAGAACGTCTATGGATGGGGGCAGTATCGCCGAAAGCTCGAAATCTGTCAAGCCGCAGGCCGGCAGGAGAAGTAATTCTCCGGCGTATGGAAGAAGAATTCGGCGGAGGTCAGCGGAGGTTCATCACGTCGATGATTCCTTCCGTCAGGTCGGCCACGAGCAGCTTGTCGCGCAGCAGGCTTCCGCGGCCCAGAAGAACTTTGGCCACCTCGGCGCATTCGAGCGATGCCAGGAACGCCACGGAATAGGGAACCGTTCCGAGAGACGTCTCGGCGCCTTTCGACGGCAGGCTCTCCGGCTCGCCGTATACCAGGCGCAGGCCGCGGTCTTGC
>JALOPB010000370.1 GCA_025454115.1 Desulfobacterales bacterium
GGCGATGATCTGCCCCGCCTGCACGCGGCTGCCCTCCTCGACGCCCAAATAGACCAGCCGGCCCGTTACCTTGGACGCCACCGCCGATTTGCGGTCGGCTACCACGTACCCACTCGCATTCAACAGCGTCAGGCCCTGGGATGGATAGACGTTCTGGACGACCGCCGACTGGACCTCCACGGCGGGCGTGAGCCAGCCGGCCCGGTAAAGCGCAATGAGCGCTCCGGCCAGCGCCATCGCCAACACCGTCCAGATGAGCCGCTTTCGTTTGCGGGCCCTCGGCTGCAGCGCGCTTTTTTGGATGCGAAGTTTTTCCAGTTCCAGGTCGGGCATGGCAGCAAGCTTTAAGCTGGTATCATTAAGCGATTGTGACTAACCAGAATCAGGGTTCGGGGTTCAGGGTTCAGAAAACCCACGGCGGGGGGGACATCAGCTCTTGGTCTCCTCCTGAAAATACAAATCGGTCTAGCGGCGATGCGTTGCCAAAACTCTCTTCCTGAACCCGGAAACCGGCAAACTTCTATCTTTTCCTGAACCCCGCACCCTGAACGCTTGTACCCTCTCCTTTAAACCGTGAACCGTTGAACCGTGAACCTCTGAACCTTGCCTATTTATAGCACACGCGACCGCAAATCGACAAACGCCGGCCGCTAGTCTATCCGCTTCCGGAACCGCCGCACCGCCACGGCGAAGACCGCCCCGCCGAGCACCGCCAGCTCCAGGAACTGCGGCCACAGGACGGCGACGCCGGTGCCCTTGAGGAAGACGCCGCGGATGATGATCAGGAAATGGCTCAACGGATTGAGATGCGTCAGCCATTGCACCACGGCCGGCATGTTGGCGATGGGGAAGACGAAGCCGCTCAGCATGAAAAACGGCAGAATGAAGAAGAAATTGGTCATCATGAGGCCGATGCCGAGGGTGCTCAGCAGAAAGATGGAGCTGGCGGCCAGCAGGACCAGGGCGTTGCCGGCCATCGGAATCCGAAACCACAGCCGGGCGAAGAGGATCACCATGACCATCTGGGCTTGGGCGATGAGAATGAAGGGGATGGTCTTGCCAAGGATGAACTCGGTGGCCTTGAGCGGGGTCACGACCAACTGTTCCATGGTGCCGGCTTCCTTCTCGCGCACCACCGCCATGGAGGTGAAGAGCAGCGAGAGCAGCATGACCAGGAAGGCGACGATCCCCGGCACGAAGTAGTGCTGGCTGTCCAGATTGGGGTTGTACCAGGTGCGCACGCGACCGTCGATCTCGCCGAACTCGATGCGCCGGCGGTTGAGCTCCCGCAGCAGCTGCGAGTTGAATGTGTCGAGCACACTGGCACTGTAGGCGATGCGTACGGCGGCCATATTGCTCATGCTGCCGTCGACCAGGATCTGCACATCGGCCGTCCGGCCTTCGCGCAGGCGGGCGCTGAAATCCGGCGCGACCTGCAGCCCGAGGTCCACCCGGCGCTCCAACAGCATGCGGTCCAACTCCTCGGGATCCTGCAGGACATGGGTGACGCGGAAGGTGGCGTTGGCGTCGAAGGCATCGATCAGCCGCCGGCTGTCCGGGGTGCGCGACTGGTCGATGACGGCCACACGGATGTCGCGCACGTCGGTGGTGACCACATAGCCGAAGAGGATCATCTGGATCAGAGGGGCGATGACCAGCATCGGGCGGTTCTTGCGGTCCCGGAACAGCTGAATGAATTCCTTGCGCACCAGCTCGCGCACCCGCAGCCAGGTCATCTCAGAGCCCTTCCCGTTTCAGCGCCCGGATGTTGAGGCCTCCGATCAGCAGGGCCATCAGGGCCAGCATGAGAAAGCTCGGCCAGAGTCGTCCGAACGAGAGATCTCGCAGATAAAGCCCGTTCAAAATATCGATGTAGTAAGTGGCCGGCACGAGCTTGGAGACGGCCTGAAGCGGAGCCGGCATGTTCTGCTGGGGGAAGACGAAGTCCGACAGGAGCAGGGAGGGCAGATAGGTGACCAGCACCGCCAGCTGGTTTGCCACGAGCTGGGACCGGGTCTTGACCGAAATGAGCAGGCCGATGCCCAGCGCCACCAGGATGTAAATCGTCGATGCGAGGATCATCAGCCAAAAACTGGCCTTCATGATAACCCCGAAGAGCACCTGCCCCATGAGAATCGCCACGAGCACGTCGGCAAGCGTGATTAAAAAATAGGGGATGGCTTTGCCCAGGAAAAACTCGGCCGCGCCCACCGGCAGCGCGCGGATGGTCTCCATGGTGCCGTTTTCGTATTCACGGGCGATGACCATGGAGGTCAAGAGGGCCCCTACGATCATGATGATCACGGCGATGATGCCCGGAACGATGAAGTTGCGGCTTTCCAGATCCTCATTGAACCAGACGCGGATGCGCCCTTCCACCGGCGGCCGGATCCGCTCGCGGCCCTCGCGGTTCAGGAAATCCAACAGGTTCCGTTCGTTGGCCTGGGCGATGAAGGCCGTAACAAAGGCGCGGGTGTTGCCTGCCGTGTTGGGATCGCTGCCGTCGATCAGCACCTGCAGCGGGCTTTCACGGTCGGCCTTGAGGTGCGCGCTCCAGCCGGGCGGGATGACGATGCCGAGGATGACGCGGTTGCGGTCGAGCAGTTCGGTCAGCGCGGCGCTGGACGGCGGGTGGGCCACGACATCGAAATAGACGCTGGCGTCCAGCCGCTGGATGAAATCGCGGCTGTCCGGGGTCCGGTCGAAATCGACCACGGCCGTGGGGATGTGCTCCACGTCCAGGCTGAGGGCGTAGCCGAAGAGCAGGATCAACAGCAACGGGATGATGAACGCGAGATAGAGGCTGCGGAAATCCCGGATGAGATGGTAGTACTCTTTGCGGGCGATAGCCTGGACCCGGCGCACGTTCACGGTGCCCCCCGCTTCATCAGAGCCACGAAGGCATCTCCCAGGTCCGCCTCCGGCCGGTCCGGCAGCACGCTGGCCACGATCTCCGCCGGCGGGCCGCCCGCTACGATCCGGCCGGCGTTGATCATGACCACCCGGTCGCAGTGGTGCGCTTCGTCCATGTAGTGGGTGGTGACGAACACCGTCACCCCTTGAGCCGTGAGCTGGCGGATGAAATCCCAGAAATGCCGCCGCGTGATGGGGTCGACGCCGGAGGTGGGCTCGTCCAGAAAGAGCAGCCGCGGCCGGTGCAGCAGGGCGCAGCCCAGAGCCAGGCGCTGACGCCAGCCCGGCGGAAGCTCCCGGGTCGGCCGGTCGCGCACCGCAGCCAGTCGCGTCATCGTGAAGACCCACTCGATGCGTTCCGGCCATTCGGACGGCGGCACGTTGTAGATCCCGAGATAAAAGCGGATGTTCTCGAAAGGGGTCAGGTCGGGGTAAAGCGAAAACTTCTGGGACATGTAGCCGATGGCCTGCTTGATCCGCTCGGACTCGCTGAAAAGGTCGAGGCCGGCCACATGCCCGGCCCCGCTCGTGGGCGTGATAATCCCGCAAAGCATTCGGATGGTGGTGGACTTGCCGGCGCCGTTCGGTCCTAAAAAGCCGAAGATTTCCCCCGTGCGAACGGAAAACGTGATGCGGTCCACGGCGGTGAACCGTCCGAAGCGCTTGACGAGATCGGTCACGGCGACGGCGTCAGCGTCCAAAGGCATCCCCCGTAAGCGCCTCATCCACGGCCTGAATGCGCTGAACGATGGCTTCCTCCAGGCTGGGAAATCCCGCCCGGATCTCCCCGGGCGTCTCATCCGCGATGATCCGGCCGTTGTGCATGAGCAGCAGCCGGCCGCAGCGTTCGCCCTCGTCCAGATAGGCGGTGGATACCAGCAACGTCATGCCTGCCTGCTTCATTTCCGCCAGGATCTGCCAGAACTCCTGGCGGGACACGGGGTCCACGCCGTTGGTGGGCTCGTCGAGAATGAGAACGCGCGGCTCGTGCACCAAGACGCAGGCCAGCCCCAGTTTCTGTTTCATGCCGCCCGAGAGGTCCCCGGCCCGGCGCTCCACAAAGGGCAGTAAGTTGGAGAACCCGAGATAGCGCTCGCGGCGCTCGGCGCGCTCAGCGCCGGTGATTCCGTAAACATCCATGACGAAGTCGAGGTTTTCAGCCACACTGAGATCGGAGTACAGCCCGAAGCGCTGCGGCATGTAGCCGATCAGCTCTTTGACGGCGGCGCGCTCGGCGACCGT
>JALOPB010000066.1 GCA_025454115.1 Desulfobacterales bacterium
TGATCTCCTTGCGGTGGATGATGTTGGCCGCTCCCTCGGCCCCCATGACGGCGATCTCCGCCGTCGGCCAGGCGAACGCCATGTCCGCGCCCAGGTCTCTGGAGCACATGGCGAGAAAAGAGCCGCCGTAGTCCTTGCGCGTCACGAGCAGAAGCTTGGGCACCGTAGCCTCGGAATAGCACCACAGCAGCTTGGCTCCGTGCCGGATGATGCCGCCCCACTCCTGGTTGCTGCCGGGCAGATAGCCGGGAACATCGGCGATGGTAAGCATCGGAATGTTGAAGGCGTCGCAGAACCGGATGAACCGGGTCGCCTTGTCCGAGGCGTTGATGTCCAGGCACCCCGCCAGATTCTTGGGCTGATTGGCGATGATCCCGACGGTACGGCCGTTCAGCCGCGCAAAGCACACGATGATGTTCGGGGCGAAAAACTGATGCGGCTCGAAGAAGTCGCCGTTGTCGACGATGGCCCGGATCACGTCTTTCATGTCGTAGGCCTTGCCGGGTTGATCGGGGATGATGGCGTCCAGAGCCGGCGCCGTGCGCCGCGGGTCGTCGCCGCCGGCGACGACGGGCGGGTCCTCCATGTTGTTCGACGGCAGGAAGGAGAGCAGCCGCTTGATCTGTGCGATGCAGTCCGAATCGCTCTCGCAGGCGAAGTGCGCCACCCCGCTCTTCTCGTTGTGGGTCTTGGCGCCGCCCAGGGCTTCGAAACTGATTTCCTCGCCCGTCACCGCTTTGATGACCTCGGGACCGGTGATGAACATGTAGCTCGTGTTCTTGACCATGAAGACGTAGTCGGTCATGGCCGGCGAGTAGACCGCTCCGCCCGCCGTCGGTCCCATGATGGCCGAGATCTGGGGGATGACGCCGGAGCAGGCCGAGTTGCGGAAAAAAATCTGGCCGTAGCCGGACAGGGCGTCGACCCCCTCCTGGATGCGCGCCCCGCCGGAGTCGTTCATGCCGACGAAGGGCACACCGGCCTTGAGCGCGAGGTCCATGGCCTTGCAGATCTTTTTGGAATGCATCTCGCCGAGGCTGCCGGCCCGCGAGGTGAAGTCCTGGGAGAAGGCGAACACCGGCCGGCCGTCCACCAGACCGTGGCCGGTGACGACCCCGTCGGAGGGGATTTCAACCTTCTCCATGCCGAAATTGGCGCAACGATGGCTGACGAACATGTCGAGCTCGCGGAAGGTGCCTGGGTCGAAGAGCAGGTTCAGCCGCTCGCGGGCGGTGAGCTTGCCCTTTTCCTTATGTTGGGCCACGGCCTTGTCGCCGCCCATCTTGAGCAGCCTGGCCTCGCGGGCCTTCAGGTCCTTGATTTTGTCCTCGGTAATGCCCATATCTGCCGCTCCTTTCCTGGAGGTTTCTCAAATGGTTTTTAAGAAAATAAATAGATCCTATTCATAGGATTTATTGTCAAGCAAAAAAAGCAGCTTATCGGCGGCGGCGGTGGGGGCCAGGGTGCCCCGGTCGATCTCGCGCAGGATGCGCGGCAGCTGCTTCTTGATCTCCGGTTGGCGGATGAATCGATCCTTGAGGCCCTCGTCGATCAGCGACCACATCCAATCCCCGGCTTGACGCCTCCGCTTTTCCTCCAGCTCGTGCGAGGCGGAGAGGATCTCGCGGTGCCGGAGGACGGTTTTCCAGATCGTGTCGATGCCGGTCATTTCACGGGCGCTGCAGGTGAGCACCGGCGGCGTCCAGCTCGGCGAGGCGGGCTGCAGCAGATGCAACGCCAGTTCGAAGACCTTGGCGGCTTTCCGCGCGGGGCCGAGGTTGTCGCCGTCCGCCTTATTGATCGCCAGTGCGTCGGCCAACTCGAGGATGCCCTTCTTGAGCCCCTGCAATTCGTCGCCAGCCCCCGCCAGAAGGAGTACCAGGAAGAAATCCACCATCGATGCCACGGCGGTCTCGGACTGGCCGACCCCCACGGTTTCCACGATGATCACATCGTAGCCTGCCGCCTCGCAGAGCAGCATGGTTTCGCGGGTCTTGCGCGCCACCCCGCCCAGAGTGCCTCCGGAGGGCGACGGCCGGATGAAGGCGCGCGGTTCGATCGAGAGCTTCTCCATGCGGGTCTTGTCGGCCATGACGCTGCCCCCGCTGCGGGCGCTGCTGGGATCGACGGCCAGCACGGCCACCCGGTGGCCTTCGCGCACGAGCATGGTCCCGAAGCTCTCGATGAAGGTGCTCTTGCCCACGCCCGGAACCCCGGTAATGCCCAGCCGTACGGCCGAACCGGTCTTCGGCAGGAGCGCGCTCAACATCCGGCGCGCCGCTTCCTGATGGGTGGCCAGCGCGCTTTCGATCAGCGTGATGGCCTTGGACAGCATGCGGCGGTCACCGGCCAGCACGCCGTCGATGTAGGTTTGCGGGTCGATCGGTTTCATCGGGGCAAAAAGTTTTGCCCGTGGACCCGTGGACCCGTTAGCCCGTTGAAAGGGAAAGCCGCTTTTTTACGGGCCAACGGGCGCACGGGCTGACGGGTCAACGGATTAGCGTTTTTCAAGCGCGTTGAGCACCTGATTGGCCGAATCGGTCACGGGCGTGCCGGGGCCGAAGACGCAGGTCGCCCCGGCGGCGTAAAGCGGATCGTAGTCCTTGGGCGGAATGATCCCGCCCACGACCACCAGGATATCTTCGCCGCCCTCCTGCTTGAGAGCCCGCACCAGCTCGGGAACGAGGGTCTTGTGGCCCGCCGCCAGGGTGGAAATGCCGACAACGTGCACGTCGTTTTCAACCGCCATGCGGGCGGCTTCCGCCGGAGTCTGGAACATCGGACCGATGTCCACGTCAAACCCGAGGTCGGCGAACCCGGTGGCGATCACTTTCATGCCCCGGTCGTGGCCGTCCTGCCCCATTTTCGTGACCAGAATCCGCGGGCGGCGCCCCTCGTGGTCCTTGAACCGATCGGTGCGCGCGCGGAGGGTCTTAATGATTTCGCTGTCGCCAAATTCGGACGAGTATATCCCGGACACGCAGCGGGTGGTCGCCACAAACCGGCCGAAGGCCTTTTCCAGGGCATCGGAGACTTCGCCCACCGTGGCCCGCGCGCGGATGGCGGGGATGGTGAGTTCGAGCAGGTTCGCACCGCTTTCGGCGCCCCGGGCGAGCGCCTCAATCGCCTGCCGGACGGCTGCCGGGTCGCGCCGCGCCTTGATCTCCTTGAGCCGCGCGATCTGCTCGTCGCGCACGCTCGCCGACACCTCCAGGACATCCAGGCTCACATCCTCCTTGATCTGGTACTTGTTCACGCCGACAATGACGTCCAGGCCCTGGTCGATGCGCGCCTGCCGCCGGGCGGCGGCCTCTTCGATCCGCAGTTTGGGCATGCCGGTCTCGATGGCCTTGGACATTCCGCCCAGTTCTTCCACCTCCTGGATGATCTTCCAGGACTCGCGGATCATGCCGTCGGTCAGCGCTTCGACATAGTAGGAGCCGGCCAGCGGATCAACGACCCGGCAAACCTGGGACTCCTCCTGCACGATGAGCTGGGTGTTTCGGGCGACCCGTGCCGAGAGGTCGGTCGGCAGCCCGACCGCCTCGTCGAAGGAGTTGGTGTGCAGGGACTGCGTGCCGCCCAGCACGGCCGAAAGGCACTCCAGGGTGGTGCGGATGATGTTGTTGTAAGGGTCCTGGGCCGTCAAGCTCCAGCCGGATGTCTGGCAGTGGGTGCGCAGCATGGAGGACTGCGGGTCCTTGGGGTTGAACCGGCTCATGAGCTTGTGCCACAGAAACCGCGCCGCACGCAGCATGGCGATGTCCATGAAGAAATTCATGCCGATGCCGAAGAAAAAGGACAGCCGCGGCGCGAACTGGTCGATGCCGAGCCCGGCCCGGAGCGCCGCCTGAACATATTCCAGTCCGTCGGCGAGCGTAAAGGCGCACTGCAGCACCGAGCTGGCGCCGGCTTCCATCATGTGGTAGCCGCTGATGCTGATGGTGTTGAATTTGGGCATGTTCGCGGAGCAGTAGGCGATGATGTCCGAGACGATCCGCATGGACGGCTCGGGCGGGTAGATATAGGTGTTGCGCGTGAGGTACTCCTTGAGGATATCGTTCTGGATGGTGCCGGTGAGTTTACTCGGACTCACCCCCTGCTCCTCGGCCGCCACGATGTAGCCGGCCAGGATCGGCAGCACCGCGCCGTTCATGGTCATGGAAACCGACATCTGATCCAGCGGAATCTGGTCGAAGAGAATCTTCATGTCTTCGACGCTGTCGACCGCGACCCCGGCCTTGCCCACATCGCCCGATACCCGTGGATGGTCCGAATCGTAACCCCGGTGCGTGGCCAGATCGAAGGCGACCGAGAGCCCTTTTTGACCGGCGGCCAGGTTACGGCGGTAGAAGGCGTTGGAGTCCTTGGCCGTGGAGAACCCGGCGTACTGGCGGATGGTCCACGGCCGGTGTGTGTACATGGTGGCCCGCGGGCCGCGCACGTACGGCGGCAGTCCCGGCAGACTGTTGAGATGATCGAGCGCCTCAAGGTCCTCGGCCGTGTAAAGCGGCTTGACCAGAATGCCCTCCGGGGTCTTCCAGTTCAGCGCCTCCGGCGATTTGCCGCGCAGCTCCTTGGACGCGAGCTCTCTCCATTTCGGGGTGTCGGGGTGTTGGGCCATGGTCTCCTCCGTTGGTGGGGGTCGAATCGTTCAGCTCGTTCAGACGCTTGCTATTGCTACCATAGTTGCGAGGCGATACTCGATCAGCGCTTCGCGCGATACGGGATACCCGATCTAAGCGAATTCCCTTGCACGATCGAGCATCCAGTATCGAGCATCTGCCTTTTCAGTGCCCGCCGCGCTCGCAGAGTTCGACCAGCACGCCGCTGGTGGCCTTGGGGTGAAGGAACGCGATCCGTGCCCCGCCGGCGCCCTTGCGCGGCTTCTCGTCGATCAGTTGGATCCCCTTGGCCTTGAGCTCGGCCAGGGCTTCTTCGATGTTCTCCACGCGGAAGGCGATGTGCTGGATCCCTTCGCCTTTTTTTTCCAGGTACTTGGCAATCGGGCCGTCGGGTGCCGTGGACTCCAGCAACTCGACCTCGCTCTCCCCGACCGGGAGGAACGCGGTCGTCACCTTCTGTTCGGCCACGGTCTCGGTCCCTTCGAATTTGAGACCCAACGCTTCCGTCCAGAAATTCTTCCCGCCCTCGATGCTTCTGACGGCGATCCCCAGATGGTCGATTTTTAAAATTTTCATGCCCGCCCTCCTTGACGTTTCAAATTGAGATTTCAAATTTCAAATAGCCTTACTGCGCCGCCTGAACCGAAACGACCTCCGGAATCTCCCGCTTCAGCAACTTCTCGATCCCGTTCTTGAGGGTCATCTGAGACATGGGGCAGCCGGAACAGGCCCCTCGCAGGCGCACCGTGACGATGCCGTCCTGCACGTCCACCAGTTCCACATCCCCCCCGTCCCGCTGAAGCATCGGCCGGATTTTGTCGATGGCGGCTTGCACCTTTTCTTTCATAGAGGCCTCCTATATCAAATTTCCTGGTTTTCATAAAACCGCTTTTTAAAGCTCTCGAATTCATCACTCAAAATCGCCTCGCGAATCCGTTTTACGAAGTTGACGAAATAATGCAGGTTGTGAATCGTGTTCAGGCGGTAGGCCAGCAATTCCCTGGAAAGAAACAGGTGGCGCAGGTAGGCGAGAGAATAGTTCCGGCAGGTATAACAGGCACAGGCCTGGTCTGGCGGATCCGGGTCGTGGCGGTACTCCGCATGGGTGATGGTGATGACGCCGCGGGCGGTGAAAAGCTGGCCGTTGCGGGCGTTGCGCGTCGGCAGCACGCAGTCGAACATGTCGGCCCCCAGGCAGACCAGATCGATCAGATCCTCCGGCCGGCCGACGCCCATGATGTACTTGGGCTTTCCTTCCGGCAGCAGCGGCAGGGCCGCAGCCGCCGTATCCAGCATCAGATCGAGGGGCTCGCCGACGCTCAGCCCGCCGAGGGCATAGCCGCTGAACTCAAGTTCGGCCAGGCGTTCCGCCGCCGTGCGCCGCAGGTCGGCATGCATGCCCCCCTGCACGATCCCGAACAGCGCCTGATGGCCGGTTTTGGAAGATTTCCAGGCGACGTGGCAGCGTCGCGCCCATTCGAGCGTGATCTCCGCAGCCTGACGGGCGTCTTCATAAGACGCCGGATAGGCCGTGCACTGGTCCAGGCACATCATGATGTCCGCGTCCAGCCAGCCCTGGATCTCGATGGCCTTTTCCGGGCTCAACAGATGTGTCGATCCGTCGATATGCGATTGAAAGGTGACTCCCTCTGCCGTGATCCGGGCCAGCTTGGCAAGGGAGAACACCTGGAAGCCGCCGCTGTCGGTCAGAATGGGGCTGCGCCAGTTCATGAACCGGTGCAGCCCGTGAAACCGGCCGATCACCTCGCGGCCCGGCCGCAGGTAGAGGTGGTAGGTATTGCCGAGAATGATCTGGGCGCCGCAGGCGGATAGTTCTTCAGGCGTGATGGACTTCACCGATCCCAGCGTGCCCACCGGCATGAATACCGGCGTTTCCACCGGCCCGTGGGCCGTCTGCATCACGCCGGCCCGTGCGCGGGTCTTTGTCGATTCGGCGACGATTTCAAATTTAAACTTTTCCTCTTCCATTCCCGTCTGACCCAGCATAAGGCAGAGAACAGAGGGCATAGGATAAGCGCCCAAAACGCTCTGTCCTTTGCTCTATGCCCTATGCCCTTTGCGCTATGCCCCTTTCTTACAGGATCAGCATCGCATCTCCATAGCTGTAAAAGCGGTAGCGTTCGGCCACTGCTTCTCGGTAGGCCTTCAGGACCGGCTCGCGGCCGGCAAAGGCCGAGACCAGCATCAGCAGGGTCGATTTCGGCAGGTGGAAGTTGGTGATCAGGGCATCGACCGCTTTAAATCGGTAGCCGGGGTAGATGAAGAGGTCGCAGGTCCCGCTGCCGGCTGTCAGCCGCCCCTGCCCATCGGCTGCAAACTCTAAGGTGCGCACCACGGTGGTGCCGACGGCCACCACCCGCTTGCCGTTGTTGCGAGCGGCATGAACGGCGGCCGCCGTTTCCGCCGGAATCGAAAACCGCTCGGCGTGCATCCGGTGTTCGCGGATGTCCAAAATCTGCACCGGCGCAAATGTTCCATAGCCGACGTGAAGCGTGATCGGCGCCGTCACCACTCCAATGGCCCGCAGCCCGCTTAAAAGCTCAGGAGTGAAGTGCAGGCCGGCCGTGGGGGCGGCCACCGCTCCTCGTGCGGAAGCGTAAACGGTCTGGTACGCGGTCCGGTCTTCCGGCCCATCAGCCCGCCGGATGTAAGGCGGAAGCGGCACATGCCCGACCCGATCGAGCACCGCATCGAAATCCCCATCTCCCGAGAACTCGACCTGAACGGTCCGGTCTCTCACCGCGACCACCTGCCCGGTCAGGCTCTCGTCGAAAAGAAACCGGGTCCCCGTCCGGGAAGGCTTCGAGGATTTGACCAAACATTCACAGGTGAACCGGCGGGAGTCGCCCGAACGACGGCCGCCAGCGAAATCCAACAGAAACACCTCGACCCGTCCGCCGCTCTCTTTCCGGCCCAGCAACCGCGCCTTGATCACGGCGGTGTCATTCACCACCAGGACATCTCCGGCGGACAGAAAACGCGATAGGCGGTCGAACCGGTCATGGGACATCGCGCCCGTCAAGCGATCGAGCTTCAGCAGGCGCGAATGATCCCGGCGCCCGGCCGGCTGCTGGGCGATCCGATCCGGTGGAAGCTCGTAGTCGTAATCGCCCAGGGAGTACATGCTCCTGCCCGTCCGCTGCTACCTCTTTTAAACCCTTGCATCCACGTCCGCCACTCAGGATCGCCCCAGGTAGACCAGCCAGAGCCCGACCGCCATGAGGGCCAGCCCGACCTGCCGCAAATGCCTTTCGGACGTCGCGGTAATCCGGGCGATCCAGTCCTTCATTCGGGCGGGAAAGGCAAAATACGGAAGCCCTTCGACAATCAAGACCATTCCGAGAACACACAGGAAATAATTCATCATTCCGACCCTGCCCAACACGCTGCCGAGGAAAATTATTTTATATATCGTCCGCAGGGTTCCTTTGTCAAAAACATTCCCCATCCAATGCCCGCCGCGCTCGCCGCCGCCGAGGCTCTGATTGACACTTGGACTTGGTGTCTTAATAGTCATCCAATCACTGTTGCCTCCACCGATCGAAAACCTTAACTGCACGCAAAGGCGGCCTTCATGCGCGTTATCGTTCATTACGTCCTGGCGGTTGTCATCCTGACGGTCTATGGAGGTCAGGTCTGACCCTTCATGGCCGAGCTACCCCCCGTGAGGCTGGGGGTGCACATTTTGGCGGCGTACAGCGCCGTTCTGGTACTGCGGCGACTGTTGGAATACCGTTGGGTGATATCCGCAGACGACGTCTCGCAGCCGATACGGCAGTTCTTCTTCGACTTGGCGGCGGGATTGAGCGCCGGCCTGCTGGCAGCCATACTGAACCACGCCGCTTTCGGTTTTCCTGCAGGAAGTCTGCTGAGCCTGATCTTCGGAGCTCTGGTCTACGGCTTCTTCATCGCGCTGGACATGTCGCTGTCCCGCGAACGTGCGGTCATCCGGAAAGCCTTTGCTGAGGATTCCGTCCAGGCGCCGCCCAAACGCCTCTACTCCATGACGCGGCGGTTCACTCTGGTTGCCGTCGCAACCGCTTTTTGTATCACGATCGTCAACCTGATGGTACTGGCCCGCGACATGTCGTGGCTGACGACGGTCGGGACCGATCCGGGTGCCATTCGCGGAGCCATTCTTTCGATCACCTACGAGGTCCTCTTCATCATGGCCGTGCTGCTGGGCCTGGCCATCAACCTGATCATCTCCTATTCCCGCAACCTGAAGCTTCTCTTCGAGAATGAAACCGGAGTGCTGGAGCGGGTGACCAACGGGGATTTGAGCCGGCTGGTGCCGGTGGCCACCCGCGACGAGTTCGGCTTGATCGCCGGCCACACGAACACCATGATCGAGGGGCTGCGCCACCGTATCGAGCTCATCAGCGCGCTCCAGCTGGCCGAGGAAGTGCAGCGCACGCTGCTGCCGGCCGCCCCGCCGGACGTCCCGGGGCTGGACCTGTCCGGGACCAGCATCTACTGCCAGGAAACCGGCGGCGATTACTACGACTACGTCTTATTGCCCGAAGGCCGGCTGGGGGTCGTGGTGGCGGATGTTTCAGGCCACGGGATCGACGCGGCGCTCTTCATGGCCTCCGCACGGGCCTTCCTGCTTTCGGAGGCCCAGAGCTTCAAAACCCCGGCGCTGCTGGCACGAGATGTCAACCGCTACATGACGCGGGACAGCGACCCCACGGGCCGCTTCATGAGCATGTTCTTCCTTGAAATCGACCCGCGGGCGAAAATGCTGCGCTGGGTCCGCGCCGGACACGAGCCGGCCGTGGTTTACGACCCGGTCCGTGCGACCTTTTGCGAGCTGGGCGGCGAGGGGATGGCGATGGGCGTAATGGATGCGGCCGAATACCGGGACTACACCCAGCAGGGCTGGGCGCCTGGCTCGGTGATCGTCATCGGCACCGACGGAATCACCGAGACGCGCAACATCGCCGGCGAGTTTTTCGGGGCCGAGCGCGTCCGCCAGGTCGTCCGCGCCAACGCATCCCGCTCCGCCGCAGGCATCCAGTCCGCCGTCATCGAAGCGGTTCAAACCTTTCGCGGGCAAGCGCCTCAGGAGGATGATGTCACGCTCGTGGTGGTGAAGCTGATGTAATCTGGCTATTCCCAGAAACAGTCAAGGTAAGCATACAGCGCCGGTGAGCCGCCGGTGTGCACAAAGACCACGTTCTCGCCCTTCTTGAAAAAGCCCTTGCGCGCCTGATCGATGAGGCCGGCCATGGTTTTGCCGGTATAGACCGGGTCGAGCAATACCGCTTCGGTCCGCGCGAGCAGCTTGACGGCCTCGACCATGCCGGGAGTCGGCAGCGAATAGCCCGGCCCGACGTAATCCCCGAAGCACACCACCGCATCGCGCGGCAGCTCGCCGTCGATGCCCGCCAGGGCGGCCGTTTCCCTGGCCAGCTTGAAGACCAGTTCCTCCTGCTGGGCCTTCGTCCGGCTCACGTTCATCCCGACCACCGGGATGCCGCTGCGGGTTCCCCAGAACCCGGTGAGCAGCCCCGCGTGGGTTCCGGCGCTGCCGCTGGCGCACACCACCCGGTCGATCCGCAGCCCCATGTCGAACGCCTGAGAGAGGATCTCCTGGGCGCAGGCCGCATACCCCAGCGCACCCAGAGGGTTCGAAGCCCCGCCGGGAACTAGGTAGGGGCGTCCGCCCTCGGACCGCACCTTATCCGCCATGGCGTTCATGGCTCCCATCATGTCGGATCCCCCGGGGACAACTTGAATCCGGTCCACGCCCATGAGGCGGTAAAGAAAGTTGTTGCCGCTGGCCTGGGGCTTGTAGCTCCCCGGCACGCGTTCCTCCAACACCAGGCCGCACTTGAGCCCTTCGCGCACCGCAGCGGCCAGGGTCAGGCGGCAGTGGTTGGACTGCACGGCCCCGCAGGTAATGATGAAATCAGCTCCCTTTTCAAGCGCGTCGGCCATCACGAACTCCAGCTTGCGCACCTTGTTGCCGCCGGCCGCAAAGCCGAGCTGGTCGTCGCGTTTGATGAAGAGATTCGGCCCGCCCAGAGCCTTGGACAGCCGCGCCATGGGTTGCAGTGGCGTCGGCCCGTCGGCATAGCGCCGGCGTGGAAATCGTGCCAGGTTCATGTCAGTTCTCCTTCTATGGAAAGGGCACAACGCCTTGAATCAGGCCCAAGGGCAAGGCGTCCCGAGGTTTGAAAGCGCAGCGTACGAATCGTACGTGAGCATTTCAAGCCGCAGGGACAATGCCGCCATTGGGCCTTAGACGGGGCTGTGGCCGGCGGCGGCGATAGCCGCCCTTGCCAGCAGCAGCAGTGTATCGAACACGGGGGCATCGAGGTCGCCGGGCCGCAGCACCAATGGAATCTCGGTGCACCCGGCTACCACCCCCTGCGCGCCGCGCCGGATCAGGCGGCCGGCGATGGCCCGGATCTCGGCTCCGATCGCTTCCCGGTCCCGGGCGCCCGCCGCCCCTTTGATCGCGTATATGGCAGCCATGACGCGTTCCTGGTCCGGCTCCTCAGGTGTCAAGACGGCAACTCCCGACTGCTCGAGCTTTGCGCGGAAGCGCCCGCCTTTTAAGGTCCCGGTGGTGGCCAGCATGCCGATCGTGCGGATGTGCGCGTGGTGCTGGCGGATGTGCTCGGCCGTGACGTCGAACATGGACAAGATCGGCAGCTCGGCTTCGCGCTGCAGTTCATCCAGAAAGAAATGCGCCGACACGCAGGGGATAACCACGACGTCCGCCCCGGCCCTTTTCAAGGCCGCGATGCCCGCCCTCATCGCCGGCACGGGCGACTCCCCTCCCGCCACGATGGCGGCCGTGCGGTCGGGGACCTTGGGATTAGAATCGATCACCACCCGCAGGTGGTCTTGATCTCGGCCGGCCCCATGCCGCCCAATATGCCGATAGTCTTTTCCGTCATAGTTCGAATATTATCAGCAAAGATCCCTTGATCCATCAAAAAGAACTTGTCAAGGCCTTTACCGATAGTAAACCTGATTAAAACAGGTGACAATGAGGTTGATTTGTGGAGCCGCTACCCAGCTGTTCCACCGACATGGCCTATCTGTCCATATTAAGATTAGACTTTGTTCCGAGTTTACGTGATGGCTGCTGACCACTGGTAGGTGGCCTCAACCGAGCGCAGCCGGATTTTGACTAGTTTTCGTGGAGCGTTTT
>JALOPB010000067.1 GCA_025454115.1 Desulfobacterales bacterium
CCGTCGCTATTCTCGGAGGCGGTCTGCATCGATTGGGTGAGTTTGGCCATTTCGGCATCCCGGCGGTCGATGTCGCGTTCCAAGCGCTTCATTTCGCCCTCGATCGGTTTGAGCGCGCGCGTCCGGCGGGCGTTGATTTCCGAGCGTCGTCGGCGAAGCTCCTTGCGTGCCGCTTTCAGGTTTTCAGCCGGCGGGCCGGCTTCCACCGTATCGTCAGGGGCGGCCAGCCGTTCGTCCTGCCAGCCGCCCTTCTCCAGGAACTCCTGGTAGCGGCCGTCGAACACCTCCACCCCGTTCTCGCGAAAGATGATCAGCCGTTCGGCCAGGGCGTGCAGGAACATTTCGTTGTGAGTGACCAGGATCAGCGTTCCCTCGAAGGCGTCGAGCGCCTCCAGCAGTGCATCGCAGGACTCCAGGTCTTTCGCCACCGGAGAGGACGGCGATTTTCTTAAGTGCATCGTCGCCCGAAAAAAGCATGGCGCCGCAGATGTTCCGGGCGAGTTGGCGGTCCACGCCGGCGTCGGAGTAGAGGATTTCCTCCTCAACCGTGCGGTTGGGAATGAGGTGCCCGACGTTGGTCTGTTCGAAGAAGCCCTTCTGGATGGCCGGGTGGTAGAGCACGTCGCCGGTCTGGGGGGCCAGCGCTCCGGCCAGGATCTTGAGCAGGGTGGTCTTGCCTTTGCCGTTGGGGCCGACGATGCCGATGCGCTCGCCGGCCGTGAGGGTGATGGAAAGATCCGCGAACAGCGGTTGGCCCGGCTGGTAGGTGAACCCCACCTGGTGGGCTTGCAGAGCCGACTTTCCGGGCAGAGGCTTCTCGCGGAAAGAAAACTCAAGGTCTTTCAGTTTTTCGAGCTTGTCGCGCTTTTCCATTTTTTGCAGGGTTTTAACGCGAGACTGTACCAACCCGGCCAGCCGTGCCTTGGCGCGGAAGCGCGTGATGAAGAGCTCCACTTCCTTGCGGCGCCGCTCGTCGTTGAGTCTGGTCTTTTCATACACCTCTTCGTCCTGGGCGATTTGGCCATAGTACGTGTCGGTGGTACCGACGATTTTACGGACCTTCTGGCGGTGAATACCCATCACATGGGTGACGACCTTGTCCATGAAACTGCGGTCGTGGGTGATGACCATCAGTTCCCGGGGCCAGGCAACCAGAAAACGCTCCACCCAACGGATAGAAGTAATATCCAGGAAGTTGGTGGGCTCGTCGAGCAGCAACAAGTCGGGTTCGGAGACCAGCGCCTTGGCGAGGTTGAGGCGCACCTGATAACCGCCCGAGAACTCGGCCGGCGCACGATCCATGTCCGTTTTCGAAAAACCCAGTCCGGCTAAGATTTTTTCGGCTTTCCAATGATGACCGCTTTCCTGGGGCGGGAGCGCTGTCATGGCTTCTTCCAGGATCGTCGGTCGCGTGAATTCCAGATGCTGCCGGACGTAACCGATGCGATAGTGTTTGGGGATGACGAGGGCGCCGTCATCCGGAAGCTCTTCACCGGCGATGATTCGAAAGAGGGTGGTTTTGCCGTGGCCGTTACGGCCGACCAGCCCCAGCCGTTCGCGTGAATTCAAGGTGAAATCGACCCGGTCGAAGAGGACCCGGCCACCGTAGCTCTTGCAGAGGTTTTCCGCTCGGATCATACAGTTCCTCGGAACGATCTAAATAAAGCGACCGCTGCGTTGCGCAGCGGCCGCGGCGTTTTGCTGCGGAAAGCAGCCCATCAGCCATTTAACGCGCTTGACTTTACGTGTGGAGTCGAATAGTAAACAAATCCTTCGATGAACACCCGGACATCGTCCATTTAACACGTATGCTCAGTCTTGTCACATTGAAAACACCGGTGACCGCCATCGGCCGTGAGGTGCTGACTTTCACGCGCGACTTGGGGCGGGTGTTCCTTTTTTTTGTACGCGGATTTTTTTTGATTTTCCAGCCACCCATCCAATTTGACAAGATCCGCCAGCAAATTTTTTTCATCGGCATGAAGTCGGTCTTTGTCGTCTGCCTGACCGCCGGATTCACCGGTATGGTCCTCGGGCTGCAGGGCTATTATGCGCTGGTGAAATACGGATCCACGGCCGCGCTGGGTTCGGCGGTGGCGCTTTCCTTGGTACGTGAGATGGGGCCGGTGCTCACCGCCATCATGGTCATCGCCCGCGCCGGCTCGGCGATGGCGGCGGAGATCGGCATCATGCGTATCTCCGAGCAGATCGATGCCCTGAAGACCATGGATATCAACCCGCTGCGCTATCTGATCAGCCCGCGCATCGCCGCCGCCCTGGTGAGTTTCCCTCTGCTGACGGCGATTTTTGACGTGGTGGGTCTTTTCGGCGGTTACCTGTCGGGGTCGGCGCTGCTGGGCGTCAACCCCGCTTTTTACTTTTCCCGGGCCCAATCGAGCGTGGAAACCAGCGACATCATCGGCGGGTTCATCAAGGCGCTTGTGTTTGCCGTGGTGATGGTGACCATCTGCTGCTACCAGGGGTACTACACGCACACCCGGGCCGAGTTCGGCGCCAAGGGGGTGAGTATTTCCACTACTTCGGCGGTCGTCATCTCGTGCGTACTGGTGTTGGTGACAGACTATGTTTTAACCACTTTTTTGCTCTGAAGCGCCTGTGCGATGGCCGACGTTCCTCTGATTGAACTGCAAGATGTCGTTAAGACACTGGGCGCCAACCAGGTGCTGGGCGGCGTCAATCTGAGCATTCGTCGGGGTGAGATCACCGCCATCATCGGCAAGAGTGGTTCCGGGAAGAGTGTGCTGCTCAAGCACATTATCGGTCTGTTGGAGCCCGATGGCGGAGCCATTCTCTTCGGAGGCCGCAGGCGTTCGGCCATGAGCCCGACGGAAAAGAAAGCGCTGCGGCAGAAATTCAGCTATGTTTTCCAGGATACGGCCCTGTTTGATTTTCTCACGGTGCTGGAAAACGTCGCGCTGCCGTTGGCCGAGCGCAAAGGCAGTGTTCCGGCGGAGATTCAACGTCGGGTGCGCGACAAGCTGAACCAGCTGGATCTTTACGATGTCGATCATAAGTATCCTTCCCAGCTTTCCGGCGGCATGAAAAAACGAGTGGCGCTGGCGCGGGCGCTGGTGACCGACCCGGAGATCGTGCTGTTTGACGAGCCGACCACCGGCCTCGACCCGATTCGCAAAAACGCCGTCCACAGCATGATTTCCGACTACCAGCGGCGTTTCGGCTTCACCGGGGTGGTGGTCAGCCATGAGATTCCCGACATCTTTTTCATCGCGCAACGTGTGGCGATGATCGATGGGGGCCGGATCCGGTTCGAAGGGACTCCCGAAGAGATTCAGCGGGCCTCCGATCGGGAGGTGCGGAATTTCATCGAGGGCCTCGAGAGCCCGCGCGACGAAATGACCGGTATCGCCTCTCAGTCCATCGGCCAGCAGCACCTGCGGCAGGAGATGGGCCGGCTGCAGCGGCACCAGATCCCCTTTTCGATCGTGCTGATGGCGATGGGCAACCTGGAGGATTTCGGCCGCATTTCCGGCCACATGGCCAGCCAGACCGTACTCAAGCTCTTCGCCAATCACGTCATCCAGAACAGTTACATGACCGATACGTGCTTCCGGTATGCCATTGACAAGATCATGGTGGTGTTGCCGGACACCGACGAAGAACAGGCGCGAAGTTTCTGCCGGAAGATTTCGCGCACCCTGCAATCCAAAGCGCTCTTCGACGCCATCGCTTCGGTACCGGGCGTCGGCTGCTCGGTGCGCGCCGGGGTGGTTCAGGCCAGATCGGACAGCGGTCTGGATGACTTGATCGCGGCCGTTGAGAAGGGGCAAACCATTTTATATGAATGCCGGAAGTGACGAGGTTCGGTGCAGGACCTCACGGAATAGCTGTCAGGAGGCCATATGAAACAATCATCGCTCGAACTCGGGGTGGGGGTCTTTGTTCTGCTCGGCATCATTTGTGTCGGCTATCTGACCATTCGCCTGGGAGAGGTCGAGGTATTGCGTGACAACTATTATTACCTGAACGCCCGGTTTACATCGGTCACCGGCCTCAAAGTGGGCGCCCAGGTGGAGATCGCCGGGGTTCAGGTGGGGCAAGTGGAGGCGGTTGCCTTGGACCCCAAGGAGTTTGTGGCGTTGGTTCGTTTAAAAATTAAGGAAACCATCCAACTCAGCGAGGATGCGATTGCCTCGGTCCAGACCGCGGGGCTCTTAGGGGACAAGTATATCCAGCTATCTCAGGGCGGATCCGATCAGATGCTGAAACCGGGAGACCGGATCATCGAGACCGAGCCGGCCCTCAACATCGAAGACCTGATCCGGAAGTATGCCTTTGGCAAGCTGGACAAGAGCGAATGACTTGACAAGTGACGGGTTTCCCGTATTGTATCGAATCGGGTGCGTTAATTTCCCTCTTATAGGAGGCGTTATGGCCGAGCAGGAAAAAGGGTTTACCGTCAAGGACCGCCGGATGTTCTCCGCCGACGAACCGGCGGCGGCTGATAACAAGGCTACGGCATCCGAACCTTCACAGTCCGAAACGGAGCGCACCGCCGCCGACGAACCGGAGCAAGCCCGGGCGCCGCTGCCTCAAATCAACTTCCCGACCTTCATCGCCTCTTTGAATGCGTCGGCGCTCGTGCATCTGGGCATTATCGAAGACCCGGTTTCCGGTAAGGCCGAGAAAAACCTGCCCATGGCCAAGCAGACCATCGACATCCTGAGCATGCTGCAGCAGAAAACCACCGGCAACCTGACTCCTGACGAAGACAGCATGCTGAAAAGCATTTTGTACGATCTGCGGATCCTGTTCGTAAAGGAAAAAGGCTGAAAGCGGTCGCTGGGCAGTAAAGGCCATGACCCTGCTCATACAATCGCCTGCCAAAATCAACCTGTTCTTGCGGGTTACGGGCAGGCGGCCGGATGGTTATCACAACCTGTTCTCCCTCATGTGCCGGGTGAGCATCTACGACGAGGTCGTCCTGAAACCTTCTCCCGGGGCGATCACCCTGCGGTGCTCGGATCCTTCTCTTCCCGTTGATGAAACCAATCTGGCCTTTCGGGCGGCCAGATGCTTTTTCGAGGCCGTCGGGCGGAAAGAGGGCTGTGATATTCGCTTGACCAAGCGCATACCGATCGCGGCCGGTCTCGGCGGAGGTAGCAGCAACGCGGCCAGCGTGTTGCTGGGTCTTAACCATCTCTACGGATACCCGGTGGATCGAGATGAACTCATGCGCCTTGGGCGCAGTCTGGGTGCCGATGTGCCTTTTTTTCTCTTCCAGTCGCCGGCCCTGGCATCCGGCATCGGCGACGAGCTTGAAGCCTACTTCGGATTGGCTCGCTGGCCGGTTCTGATCGTCTGCCCGCCGTATCACGTATCCACGCGAATGGTTTACCAAAACTTGAATTTACAATTGACAAACTGCCAAAAACAACCTACAAGGACCCATTTAAATAAAGCGGCGTTTAACCCATCGTTTCATTTATGCAATGACCTCGAAACGGTTACGTTGGCATTGCACCCTGAACTCGCCCGAATCAAGGACTGCCTGAGATCTCAAGGGGCCGTCGGAGCGCTTATGTCCGGGAGTGGCCCCAGTGTCTTCGGGTTGTTTGTGGATGATGATGCGGTGCGCCGCGCGAGGGCGGCCTGGCCGCCGGACCGGGGATCGCGGTTGTTTGAAACGGAGTTGCTGACCGGTCCAGTAACTATAATTCGCGAAACGGAACCGAAAGCAGGTCATTCCGGGAAAGCCCGGAGGTGACGATTAATTCTTTGGGGCGTCGTCAAGCGGTAAGACACAGGATTTTGGTTCCTGCACTCGGAGGTTCGAATCCTCCCGCCCCAGCCAGCCGTCTTAGTGGTCGTGGCCTCGTTCGAAGCCACGAATGGGACTCTGCGGCGGTTATCTCAAGCGACCGCTGCTCGGCCAGCGACCCTGTTACGAACCTTTGCCCGTCGGTCGGAAGTGAGGCGGGAGGCGTCAACGCGTGGTGAATGTACCCATGGATGGTAACGGAATCTTCGTTTTTACGGGCAACTCGAACCCGTCTTTAGCTGAAAAAATCTGCGGCTATCTCAAGCTTCCTTTGGGAGGTGCCAAGGTGACTACCTTCAGCGACGGCGAGATTCAGATCGAAATTCATGAGAACGTACGCTCGAAAGACGTTTTCGTCATTCAATCGACCTGTGCGCCGGTAAATGACAACCTGGTCGAGCTGCTGCTGATGATTGATGCGTTCAAGCGCTCATCGGCACGCCGGATCACCGCCGTGGTTCCATACTACGGGTATTCCCGCCAGGACAAGAAGGTAGTTCCGCGTGTGCCGATCAGCGCCAAGCTGGTGGCGGACATGATCACCGTGGCCGGGGCGCACCGGGTCATCACCATGGACCTGCATGCCGGTCAGATTCAGGGGTTTTTTAATATTCCTGTGGATAATTTATTTGCGGCGCCGGTGTTGATCGGGTACATTCGCAAGCACTTTGACCATAATCTGGCCATCGTCTCTCCGGACGCGGGAGGAGTGGAGCGGGCGCGAGCGTTTGCCAAGCGTTTGAACGCGGACCTGGCCATTATCGACAAACGTCGTTCGGCTCCCAACCAGGCCAAGGCCATGGCGGTCATCGGCAACGTGCAGGACAAGGTGGTCGTCATCCTTGACGACATGGTGGATACCGCCGGTACGCTGGTGGAGGCGGCTGAGGCGCTTGCCCGTCAGGGAGCTCGCGAGATTCACGCCTGTTGCGCCCATCCCGTGCTGTCCGGCCCGGCGGTGGACCGCATCCAGGATTCAGCTCTGAAAAGCATGGTGGTCACCGACACCATTCCACTCAAGCCGAATGCCCAGGCCTGCGGCAAGATTCGAGTCCTGTCCATTGCCGAATTGGTGGGAGAAGCTATTGTCCGCAGCTATCGAGGAGACTCCGTCACCTCGCTTTTTGTTTAATATGGCTTTTGCAACAGCCTGCACTTTTGAGTTAAGGAGGATCACTCTTTGAAACAACATGAATTAAACGCGACCATCCGTAAGACCACGGGCAACGGACCGGCCCGGAGCCTGCGCCGGGACGGTATGTTTCCGGCCATCCTGTACGGTCCCGGTACCCAGCCGATTCTGCTGACGGTGAATGTCCGGGAATTCGACCACGCGGTCCAGAAGGGCAACATCCGGCGGACGATATTCGCTCTCAACATCCAAAACGGAGCAACGCTCACCAAACCGGCGGTGATTAAGGAGATCCAAAGGCATCCGGTTTCGGGGCGGTTCCTGCACGTTGATTTTTACGAGATCGACATGCAGCGCAAGTTGCGGGTGATGGTTCCGATCATGCCGAAAGGCAAGGCCAAGGGTGAAGAATTTGGCGGTATGATGCAGATCATCGAGCGCGAGATCGAGGTGTTCTGCCTGCCAGGCGAAATTCCCGATGCTTTGGAGCTGGATGTGGCCGATTTAGGAATCGGTGATGCGTTGCACGTAAAAGATATTGCGCTGCCGGCCGGGGTGGAACTGCCGGCCGGCGTCAACTACACCGTGGTCACCGTGGTCAGTCAGAAGGCTGAAGCCGCTCCGACCGCCGGTGAAGCCGAAGCCGGCGAAGCGGCGGAAGGCGAAAAGGCCGCCGAGGCCGAGAAAGCCGCCGAATAAACCCTCCACCCTGCCGTCGAGCGCAAAGACCGGAACTATTGCCGGGAAGAGGTGTTGCGGTGCGGTGGGTGCGTTTCGTCGGAAATGGTTATGGGAACGGATGGTTTCCAGGGCGAGCTGGAAAGCCGTTTACGTTTGATCGTCGGCCTCGGCAACCCCGGTACGAAGTACGCCGCGACCCGGCATAACGTCGGTTTCCGGGTGGTGGAACGACTGGCTGCAGATTTCGGTATCGATATCAATCGCGAGAAATTCAATGCAGCGTACGGCCGAGGCCGGATTGAGGATGTCGGTGTCATCTTGGCCAAGCCCATGGCCTATATGAATCTCAGCGGGCCGCCGGTGTGCAGCTTGGCTGAGTTTTTCCGGATTTCACTCCAGGCGGTGGTGATCGTTCATGACGACATCGACCTGGACTACGGTCGCTTAAAAATAAAGGAGAAAGGAGGGCATGGCGGACACAACGGCATACGATCGGTGATCAATGCCTTCGGCGGGGGCGATTTTACGCGTCTGCGGGTGGGCATCGGACGTTCCGGCGATGGGAAGCAGGTGGCGGATTATGTTTTGGATCAGTTCACGCGGGATGAGGCCGCCGAGCTGCCGCACATCATCGACCGGGCGCGGGATGCCGTGGTCACGATCCTTTGCAAGGGAACGAAGATCGGGATGAACCAGTTCAACATGAAACCTGTCACGCGGACCGATTAACCAAAGGATTGCAGGGAGGAGAGGATGAACTATCTACCGTTGGTGTGTACGTTAGTGGGTGTGGCCGGCGTGCTTTACGCGATCATCGTGGCCGGCATGGTTAAAAGCGCTCCGGCCGGAAACGAGCGCATGAAGCAGATTTCCGGCGCCATTGCGGAAGGCGCGATTGCCTATCTGAACCGCCAGTTGAAGAGCGTCAGCATTGCCGGAATCATCATTTTCATCATCATCGCCGTGACCATGAAGGTCACGACGGCGGTCGGCTTCCTGGTCGGGGCGATTGCGTCCTACCTGGCCGGCTACATCGGGATGCGGGTGTCGGTTATCGCCAACGTGCGTGTTTCCGAAGCCGCCCGCAAGGGCCTGAATGCCGCTTTGCAGCTGGCCTTCCGGGGCGGTTCGGTCACCGGCATGATCGTGGCCGGTTTGGCGCTGACCGCTGTGGCGGGCTATTACACCATCCTGATTCAGATGGGGATTTCCAGCCGTGACGCGGTCGTGGCCCTGGTGGCACTGGGTTTCGGCGGCAGCCTGATTTCGATCTTTGCGCGGCTGGGCGGCGGTATCTTCACGAAGGGCGCCGACGTCGGCGCCGACCTGGTCGGCAAAGTCGAGGCCGGGATCCCCGAGGACGACCCGCGCAACCCCGCGGTCATCGCCGACAACGTCGGTGACAACGTGGGCGACTGCGCCGGCATGGCGGCCGACCTGTTCGAGACTTACGCCGTCACCGCGGTGGCAGCGATGCTGCTCGGCAACCTGCTGTTCCCAAAAACCATTATCGCAACCGAGTTCCCGCTGGTGCTGGGCGCCATTTCCATCGTGGCCTCCATCATCTCGGTGTTCTTCGTCCGCCTGGGCAAGAACGAGTACATCATGGGCGCCCTTTACAAGGGCATGTTCGGCAGCGCCATCATCGCAGCCATCGTCTTCTTCTTCGCCGTCCAGAACCTGGTTCCGAGCCTTACCCTCGCCGGCGGCAAGCAGATCTCCAGCATGAACATCTATCTGGCTACCTTGGTCGGACTCATCCTGACGGTCGTCATCGTCGTCATCACCGAGTACTATACCGGCAAGTACGGCCCCGTGAAGGGTATAGCTCAAGCGTCCACCACCGGCCACGGCACCAACATCATCGCCGGCCTGGCCGTCAGCATGCAGTCCACCGCGGCGCCGGTGCTCGTCATCTGCCTGGCCATCGGGCTGGCCCACTATTTTGCCGGCCTTTACGGGATTGCCATGGCCGCCATGTCCATGCTGTCCATGACCGGCATGGTCATTGCGATTGACGCTTACGGCCCCATCACGGACAACGCCGGCGGCATTGCCGAGATGGCCGAGATGGAAGACAGCGTGCGGGCCGTCACCGATCCGTTGGATGCGGTCGGCAACACCACCAAGGCCGTCACCAAGGGCTATGCTATCGGCTCCGCCGGTCTGGCCGCCCTGGTTTTGTTCGCCGCTTACACCCAGGAGTTCGCCCTGCTCGGCGGCTCTGCTGAGTTGAGCTTTGACCTGAGCGACGTCAAGGTCATTATCGGGCTTTTCATCGGCGGCCTGTTGCCGTACCTGTTCGCCTCCATCGCCATGATGGCGGTCGGAAAAGCCGGCGGCGCGGTGGTCGAGGAAGTGCGCCGGCAGTTCCGCGAAATTCCCGGAATCATGGAAGGCACCGGCAAGCCGGACTATGCCGCCTGCGTGGACATCGTGACCAAGTTCGCACTGAAGGAGATGATGATCCCGGCCCTGCTGCCGGTCGTCACCCCGATCCTGGTCGGGCTGCTGCTTGGCAAGATCGCCTTGGGCGGCCTGCTGATCGGCAGCATCGTCACCGGCGTGTTCGTGGCCATCTCCATGACCACCGGCGGCGCGGCCTGGGACAATGCCAAGAAGTATATTGAAGACGGGCACTTGGGCGGAAAAGGCAGCGATTCCCACAAGGCCGCCGTCACCGGCGACACCGTCGGCGACCCGTACAAAGACACGGCCGGTCCTGCCGTCAACCCGATGATCAAGATCCTCAATGTCGTCGCGTTGCTGTTGGTTCCGTTCCTGCTGTAACCATCAGTGTTGTAACCTATCCAAGCGGTAAAAAGGGTTGGCGCCGAAAGGCGCCAATCCTTTTTTGTTGCTTCGCGACGACTAATATGATAAAGAAAATCCGAATAATGGGGCCAGAAACGCCCTGTCGGCATCTCAACCTCAGCGAGACAGGTGGTTAAATATGGCAGGGAAAACAGTTAAGGAAAACGTGCGGCCGGCCAGACTGAAAAGAGGCGGCTTCCGAGTCGGAGACCTTGCGGTGTACCCGGCTCATGGCGTCGGTCAGATCCAGGCTGTTGAGAGTCGTGTCGTCAACGGCGAGAAACACGATTTTTATATCCTTAAAGTCCTTGAAAACGGCATGGTCATCATGATCCCCACCCGTAACGTCGAGTCGGTCGGCCTACGATGCCTCATCGACGTTAAGGAAATCCCGAAGGTTTACGCCGTCATGAGGACCAAGCGGGAAATGCTGGCGGACAACCAGACCTGGAATCGGCGCTATCGCGAATACATGGAAAAGATCAAGACCGGCTCGTTGTTCGATGTGGCTGAGGTGTTCCGCGATCTGTTCCGCCTCAAGCTGACCAAAGACCTGTCTTTTGGCGAGCGCAAGCTCTACGATACGGCTCAGGTGCTGCTCGTTAAGGAACTGTCGAAGGCTAAGAAAACCGACGAGAAGACCATTATTTCAGAGATCGAATCGCTCTTTGCCCACGAAGCGGCCTGATGACCTCTCGGCTCTGCCGACATGTCCTCCTGCAACGATTACTGCTTTAAAACGGATGCCGCCGGTAACGGCATCCGTTTCGATGTCTTTCTGGCAGCCCGCCTGTCCGATTGCTCGCGTTCATATGCCAGCCAACTCATCGGCAGCGGACAGTTCAAAATTAACGGGAAAAACGCTAAGTCGGGTTACCGACTGAAGGCCGGAGATGTTGTTACCGGCGCTATCCCGACCCGTGAACCCTGCCGGTTTCAGCCCGAACCCATTCTGTTTCAGGTCCTTTATGAGGATCAGCACATTCTGGTAATCAACAAACCGCCGGGGTTGGTCGTTCATCCGGCCCCAGGTCATTATTCCGGGACCCTGGTCAACGGACTGCTGCATCACTGCCCCGACCTGGCCGGCATCGGGGCCGAACTTCGGCCGGGGATCGTTCACCGGCTGGACAAGGACACGTCCGGCACCCTGGTGGTGGCGAAACATCCAGCTGCCATGGAACATCTCGCTGCTCAGTTCAAGAATCGTACGGTCCGAAAAGACTATTTGGCGCTGGTTCACGGG
>JALOPB010000371.1 GCA_025454115.1 Desulfobacterales bacterium
AACGGCTGTCGTAACGGATCAGGTAAGGTTCACCGCCGAGCGTGACGAAACGGGTCACCCTCGGCGCGTTCGGATCGACCGCCATCTGGGTACCGGCCATGGCCCCGAGCGGGCTCACGTTGTAACGGCAGCCCTTCGCGAATCTTTTTTGAGAATTCCGGGTCGTCCCCGGCAGCGTGCGCTTTCGGATTGATGTAGCTCTTCTGGCGCAACGCTTCAAAGGGAATGGTTGCATCGAGCGCCCCGAGTTCATAGGCGTACTGGGGCGCATAACCGGACAGCAGCACCTTCCAAGTGTACCTCGCCTGGCCCCCGAAAGCGCGCACGTGCCGCACGACGTTCGTGGTGCAGTTGGTGGTCAGCGTGTTGTACCACTCCGGAGTTTCCTTCATGGAGTTGATCTGCCGGATGTACTCCATGAAAAATTTACGGGCGTTCTCCGGAGACATCTTGAGGCGGTAGAGATAGACGTCCTCGGGCGGGTTGCGGTAATCCGTGCGCACGCGGATCAGATCGCGCTCGTCCCCAACGACGTAGGTGAGCTCGTACTGCTTAAAAAATCCTTTGAGCGTCGAGTACCCTTCGCCCTGCTCCTTGCGGGTTTCGATGGAGAAGGTTACGAAGTCCTTTTCCTGAAACCCGAAGCTGATCATGACGTGGGCGATGGCATCCCCCATCCAGTAGACGGCCAAAAGATCCACCGCGTCCAGACGGTCGAGGTCGAACGTCTTGTCGTAATGACGCACCTCGTAGTCGGTTTCGGTCCGGTACTGGAGGTCGCGGATGTTGTGAATGGTGATCTGATCCCCCCGAATGCTGGCATAGGGCAGCACGGCGACGTCGGGCTGCCATTTGCGCCCATTCGAGGCCGGAATGGCCAGCCACCAGACGACGATGCCGGCAAACACCGTCAGGAAACCGATAAGGGTTCTCTTGCGGTTGGGCAAGACCATAAACCCGAGAGCGACTGCAAGGGCGAATCCCACAGACAACCCGATCCGCAACGTCTCATCTTCGACATCGGAATAGTATATCGCCAGCGCACCCCACCCGGTCATCAGGATGATGACGGGTATGCTCATCAGGATCGAGGTCAGGGCGGCGATTCGGCGCATGGTTTTCTCTCCGAGCCTTTGATGGGCGTGATGCGCTGATTTGAGTCCATTTCGACTTGCGCACGTCGCATTCTGCATCTGGCGGTCAGGGTTGTCTCAGGTTCTCGAGGAGAATCCGGCGCACCTCCTCGATGGTCTGAGGCTCCTCCTGCGTCGAGTGTCCCGAATGCACGATGATCTCGGATACCACCCCTTCCAAATGGGCGCTGCTGTACGCGACGACCCCGTCGTTCCAGTCTTCTTTGGGGTCTTCAGGGTTGTCCACGGCAATGATGGAATGAGCCGTGACGTTCGGTGCGATGGGGATGGAAGCATAGGTCTTGATGAACGGGCTGTCCGGGTCCATGTTGTCCGTGCTGCGTGGAATATCGTCTTTGAGGGACCGGTTGACCAGCGCCTCTGGGCTGCGCTGGAAGACCTCCTGCAGGGGGCTAAGCATTACAAAAGGCAGTGAAATCAACTTCCGCAGCAGTTCGCTGACCCGGCCTCCCACCAGGAAACTGCCGCGGTGGGGAGTGGCAATGAAGACGATCCGCCGTACGGTTGGAACCGGCTCGTAAAAAAGGCTACGCTTCAGCAGCTCCAGCGTCTCGGGCGAGACGTCGAGCTGATCGATGGGAACCTTGAAGGCTTGATCCCAGAAACGGCTGCCGCTGTCGATGCTGGTCAGCTTCGTCAACATACCGCCCTGGCTGTGGCCGATGACCACGATTTTCCGCAGCGCCTCGTCCCTGCCTTCAGGGTCCAGCTCCTGGACCACGTTGCGCAGGCCCTGGGTAAGGATGCCCGCGGAATAAAGAATAGGGTTACCGGTGTTATAAGTGAACAGCCAGACCTGGTAGTTGTCTCGCAGTCCCGGGTCGTTCAGGATTTCGTTAAGCATCTGCGCCCAGCGCGCCGGGCTGGAGGCCGTGCCGTGGACGAACACCACCGGTATCCGGCCCGGCCGATAGGGTGCCATGAGAAAAACGTTATCCTTGAACCGGGCGCTCTGCCTGAAAAGCGACAGGTCCCCGGACAGCAGCCCCTTGAGCTCCAGATCGTAAACCTGGGAGCCTTCGAGGGTGTAAGCCAGAGCGGCCGTCGGCCGATAATCTAGAGGGGCTTTTCGGCCGCCGACATTCACCGTTGTGCTTTCCTGGGTGGTGTAGAGGGCAAGCCTTCCGGTGATCCGGCCGGTGCGGAAGCCTTCTTCGAGGTTCTCCAAGTGCAGAAAGGCGGTGGCCGGGACTTTCAACGACGATGGAACCCTGGCAAAATCTCGCTCGTATTCCCCCTTGACGTGCTTGAGGGAGCCGACCAGCGCGGCCCCTACGCCGGGCCAACGGTAGTCGTTTCGAAGACCGCGCACCTCCAGTTCGGACGCGGCCACGAAATCCTCCAGGCGGAACGGCCCCCAGCGGAACTCTTCGGCGTTGATGCGGACGTCAAGCTCCCCGAAATGAAGCTTGTATATCCCATCCTTGAACACCACCCGCTTAGGGTCTTTTTCGGAGAAACCTTCTGCAAGGCCCTGATTATACAGGTCGACTGCGGTTCGCAGGCGGGGGTCGAAAGCGTCCGGTGAATCCTGTGCCTGCAACGGGAAAAGAAACGCATAAGCGTATACCGCCGAGGCCAAAAAATAGGTTGTGTCTCCGCTCCGTTTCGCATGTAAAAAGGACAGTTCGGCCAGGGCAAAAAAACGGTCCGATTCGCGAACGGTGGGCAGGCCCCGGTGGATGGCTGCGATCGCCTCTGCCGGTTCGTCGCCGAATTTTCCCGCAAGCCCGGACCGGTTGAGAATCTGCACGGTCGGGGCGCTCAGTTTCTCGCCGGCGAGGACGCTTTCGGACAGCTTGCCGTGAGCCTCCTGGGAATCCATCCGCCGGACTCCCACCGGCGTGGCGCAACCGGATAGAACAACCGCCGATAAAAAAATTGCGAAGATAACGCCCCTTGGCGGCCGTTTAAAGATCTTTCCGGATTTCATTGACTTCTCCCGAATCCAAGATGTCTTTGGTTGGCTTTGAATTTTGATTCTGGAGATTTTTTCGAAATTCGGATTTTGGCTTCGAATTTATCTCCTCAAAAATCTTATTGCTTCTGGAACTCCTCCTTTGCTTCACGCCGCTCGATGTATTCCTGCTGGACGAGTTTGTAGGCGATGTAATACTTGTAAATGTTACTGACATAGGTCACGGTCTCGCGTCCGATCTTTTGTGCGGCAACCAGCTCCACGTTGTTGAACCAGATGTTCGGGTGTTGTTGAACCAGATGTTCGGGTTTAGCCCCTGCTTTTGCGCTTCCCGCCTGAGCTGCCGAACCCGCCCCGGGCCCGCGTTGTAAGCCGCAAAGGCGAACAGCCCCTTGTTCAGGTCGTCCATGGGCTCGTCTTTGAAGTATTGGTCGACCATGAATCGGATGTACTTGACGCCGGCGTTGATGTTCGGCTCGGCCAGCCGAATGTCGCCGACTTTCAAGTCCTTGCCGGTAGCCGGCATGACCTGCATCACGCCGATAGCGCCGACGGGACTTTTGGCGTTCTGGTCGAGACGGGACTCCTGGTAGCCCTGGGCGGCCATCAACATCCAGTCCATGCCGTATTGGTCGCCGTACTTGCGGAAGAATTGCACCAGCTCCTTGAACTTTTTGATTTCCTCGCTGTTCGTGGCGCTTTTGACATATTTGGTGCTCTTGAGGTAGCGGCGGAATATCTCGCTGCCGAAAGCGGTTCCCTTTCCATGCTTCTTCACGAAGTCGTTGAGCTCCGCCTTGAGCTGGGGGCTGTTGTCGCGGATGGCCCAGGCGACGCTCCCGCCGGTACGAACGAAAACGTCTTCGTGGAGTATCAGCTTCGGGAAAATCTGCTTCCAGAAGCGGGCCTTGTGGTTGTCGACGACCAGAAGCTTGATCAGGCCGGAATTCAGCATTTCGAGGAGGTCCTCGTCTTCGAGGTTCTCGGGCGCCGGCATCAGCTTGATCTCAGGCTTGCCCTCTTTCTTGAACCGCTCGTTCAGCGCCCTGAGGCTCTCGTAGTAGCTGCTGGAAGGCCTGACGAACACCTCCTGGCCGGAGAGGTCATCAAGAGTGGCAATGGCAGGGGATTCGGGGCCGGTCACCACGATCTCGCTCACATCGGTGAGCGTCGGATCCGCGAAATCCACCAGTTGGTCGCGCGCCTCGGTGATAGTAAGATTGGCGGCGGCGATGTCTCCTCTGCCCTCGACCAGCGCCGGCAGCAGTTCATCCCGTGAAACCGGAATGAACACGACGTTCACACGGATGTGCTTGGCCTTGAGTTTTTTGTTCAGATCTTCCTCGAACTTTCGGAACGCCTCGTAGCCGACCCCCCGCT